>JBMNVM010000027.1:0-12595 GCA_050946805.1 Acutalibacteraceae bacterium
ATACAAATAAGTGGTGCAAAGTGCACTAAAAAACCATTAAAGTGTATTAAAGTGGAGAATTTGGAGGTGAAAACTGTGCTTTTTGGTGGGTATGATCACAAAATAGATAAAAAGGGCAGAGTTTTCATCCCGTCCGCTTTCAGGGAAGAGCTTGGAGAGAACTTTATTATATGTAAGGGTATTTTCGGAAAAAGCTGTCTTTGCGTTTACCCTAAGGATGAATGGAAAAACCTTGTGGAGAAAATCGGCACACTCCCGGCTGCAAAATCAAGCACTATAAAGCGTTTTTTGTATGACGGCGCCTTTACGGTCGAGTTTGATACACAGGGAAGAATATTAATACCTCCGACACTTCGCGAATATGCGAAGCTGGATACAGAGGTTCATATTATCGGTATGGACACCAATATTGAAATTTGGGATATGTCGACTTGGCAAGAGGAAAACAAAAACAATACCATTGAATCTATTTCTGCCATTATGGAGGAGCTTAACTTCTGATTATGGAATTTAAACATGTATCGGTATTGTTAAATGAGTGCATAGATGCTTTAAATATAAAACCTGACGGCATTTATGTAGACGGCACGGTGGGCGGAGCCGGACACTCGCTTGAAATCGCCAAACGCCTTAATAACGGGATGTTGATAGCCCTCGACCGTGACCCGGATGCGGTAAAGGTGGCGGCCGAAAGATTAGCCCCTTACACGGCAAAGGTCATAAACAGCAATTTTAACCGCCTTGATGAGGTTTTAAGCGAGCTTGGCATTTCAGGAGTTGACGGAATACTTCTCGATTTAGGTGTTTCATCATATCAGCTTGACACGGCCGAGAGGGGATTTTCCTACCATAAGGATGCTCCTTTGGATATGAGAATGAGCAAAAGCGGTATAACCGCTGCGGATATAGTCAATAATTTTTCCGAAAATCAGCTTGCGGATATTTTCAAAAGCTTTGGCGAAGAAAAGTTTGCAATGAGAATAGCCAACAAAATTGTGCGAGAGCGTGAAAAGAAGAAAATCACAACCACCGCACAATTAGCGGAGTTGATCGCATCGGCGGTGCCGGCCGCCGCAAGACGGGACGGGCACCCCGCAAGAAGATGCTTTCAGGCGCTGCGAATTGCCGTAAACGGCGAATTGGATGCCTTATCAACGGCGCTTGACAAAGCCTTTGAACTGCTTAACAAAAACGGAAAGTTAGCAATAATCACCTTCCATTCTTTAGAGGACAGAATGGTCAAACAAAAATTTAAAGAATTTTGTACAGGCTGTATTTGTCCTCCGGATTTTCCGGTATGTGTCTGCGGCAGGACACCTCGCGGCCGACTGCTTACCAGAAAGCCCATTGAACCTACTGAAGAAGAGCTTGAAAGAAACCCCAGAAGCCGGAGTGCAAAGCTTAGAGTAATAATTAAGAACTAAAGAAAAAAGGAGCATTGCAATGAACAACATGAAGTATTATAATGAAAGTCTGGCATACGATTTTGAAATGTTTGCGCCAAGACCTGAGAAAAATAAAAATTCAAGAGACAATATTGTTGTTATGCCGCGAAAAGCCAATGCTACAAAAAAACGCAAAAAGGCTGCCATAAAAGCGGTGCATGCTCCTGCTTTGGCTGTTATGACGGCGATATTTGTCCTTGCGGGCGTTTGCGGAAATATAGCGCTGCGGCTTAAAATCAACGAGGTAAACGAGGAAATAAATAGCGTAAAATCCGCCATTGCCGAGGTTGACAGCGAAAAAACCGTGTTGCAGGTTGAAATGCAAAGAAGAATTTCTTATGCTAATCTTGAATACGAAGCTATGCAGCTCGGCATGAAAAAGCCGGAAAAAAGCGATGTTGTATATATCAGAATCAACGACAAGGATGCCGCCAAAACTGCCGACGGCAGATTGCTTGTGTCAGAGTAATAATTTAGTAAATAGGCCTAATATATTAGTATACGAGAGTTAGAATTTTCAACTCTCGTATTCGAATTTTAAATTATAATAAATATTTTCGGAGGCAGATGAAAATGGCATTAAAACCGGGAAAGCAGATGGTAACCCGAATAATTGCAATAATGCTTATCGTGATAATTTCATTTTCGGGTGTCTCCATTTTTCGCCTTGTTAACATAATGATTATTAACGGCGAAAAATATCAACGCGAAGCCTCAGAGCAGCAGCTTTACGATAGTCTTGTAACTGCGCCGAGAGGCGATATTTATGACTGCAATATGCAGGTATTGGCGACAAGCTCCACTGCGTGGACGGTTTACATAACACCTAATGGAATACATAAACTGAAAGATCCCGATTTTAAAGAAAAGGTACGAAAGACGATTGCCGAAAACCTTTCTTCCATACTTGATATGGATTACCAAACGATTTATGATTACACCGGTAAGAAATCGTACTATGTTATTGTAAAAAAGAAAATTGATAAAACCGTTGCCGACAAGGTGCGTTCCTTTTTAAGCGATAAAGCCTATAAGGATTTAGAGCTTGTGCGGTATGTCGGCCTGGATGAGACGACAAAGCGGTATTATCCGAATGACAGTCTGGCCTCTGTGGTTCTTGGATTTGTCGGCTCGGACGATCAGGGTCTTGCGGGAATTGAAAGCTATTACGACAACGAGCTTACCGGAATTGCCGGTAGAGTTGTTGCCGCGAAGAGCGCAGCCGGAACCGATATGCCCTTGACATATGAACGAGTGGAGGCCGCCAAAAAGGGAAAATCTCTTGTACTGACCATTGATTCCTACATTCAATACACAGCCGAGAAATATCTTGAAGCGGCGATTGCCGAAAATAAGATTGCCGAACGCGGCGCGGCGGTTGTAATGAATGTTAAAACCGGTGCCATTTTGGCAATGGCGGTCAAAGGGGACTTTAATCCCAACGAACCTTTTGTTTTGTCTTCGGCCGACCAGCAAAAGGTTGACACTGAACAGGATGAACAAAAGAAAAAACAGCTTAGAAGCGACCTTTTAAACCGTCAGTGGCGAAACAAGGCCGTTTCGGACACCTATGAGCCCGGTTCGGTGTTTAAGGTCATTACCGCTTCTATTGCTATTGAAGAAAACCTTGTAAATAATAACAACACCTTCTTCTGCAACGGCGGTACAACCGTTGCAGGACAGCATTATCACTGCCATAGAACGTCAGGACACGGCACCCAGAATTTGCAACAGGCAATGTCAAACTCCTGCAATCCGGCATTTATAACTGTAGGGCAGCTGATTGGTGTGCCGACATTTTCAAAATATTTTAAAGCCTTCGGACTTACCGAAAAAACCGGTATTGACCTGCCGGGCGAGGCCTTATCAACCTACCACAAGGAAGAAAACATGGGTCCGGTTGAGCTTGCGTCTTGCTCCTTCGGTCAGACCTTTAATATAACACCTATGCAGCTTATAACCGCGGTTTCCGCCTGCGTAAACGGGGGATATCTGGTTAAGCCTCATTTGGTTTCCAAAATGATAAATGAGGACGGAAAGGTAGTAAAAACGGTTAATTCGGGTTATAAACGTCAGGTCATATCTGAAGCGACTTCTAAAATAATTCGCGAAAACATGGAATTTGTAGCCAAAAACGGCGCAAAAAACGCGCTGGTTGCGGGTTATCGTGTCGGAGCAAAGACCGGAACATCACAAAAGGTTGCAAAAATCAGAGCAACAGGTGACCACTATTTATATATAGGTTCCTGCATCTCCGTAGCACCTGCCGACAATCCGGAAATTGCCGTTCTTGTGATGCTTGACGAGCCTAAGGGCGATAAATATTATGGCGGTGTAATTTCCGCGCCGGTAAACAGCAAAATTATGACCGATGTCTTACCGTATTTAGGTTTTGAGCCGAGCTATTCGGAAGATGAGCTTAAAAACTTGGCATCCACCGTTCCCGAAACAGTGGGCGACACTGTGGAGCAGGCAAAGAGCAAAATAAAGGCCGCAAGGCTTGAGTATCAGATTCAAGGCTCCGGCGACAAGATTATAAGACAACTGCCCGAAGCCGGAAATCAGATTTTAAGCGGTGGCATTGTTGTTCTTTACACCGATGACACGGGCGACAAAACCGTTACAGTTCCAGACCTTTTGGGACTGACTGCAACAGAAGTAAACAAAAAAGCCGCATCAAGCGGGATTAACGTGGAATTTTCCGGAAATACGACCTCAAGCGGTCTTAAATCCTACCGTCAAAGCATTGACCCCGGCCAGACTGTTAACGCCGGAACAATAGTTACGGTATATTTTAGAGACGATTCCGCAGTTGATGGGTGAAATGTTGGGAGATAAAATGAAACTTAAAGATTTGATTGCTTGTAACGAAAAACTCGGTGAGCTTAATATTACCGGAATTACTTCGGATTCCCGCAGGGTTCAGCCCGGCTATGCATTTGTCTGCATTGTCGGCACGGTTAATGACGGGCACGATTATGCAAAAGAAGCCCTGAAGCGGGGAGCCGCTGTAGTAATTTGCCAGCGTGATTTAAAAATTGAAAACCAGATTGTTGTGGAAAATACCCATGCCGTCTATTCCTCCATGTGCGCAAAATGGTTTGGCGAGCCGGCAAAGTCGTTAAAGCTTGTGGGCGTTACCGGAACCAATGGCAAAACCTCGGTTACCTATATGCTTAAAGCCATTACCGAAGCTATGGGTTATAAGGTAGGGCTTATCGGGACAATTCAAAATATGATAGGCGATGAGGTTATCGCCTCACACAACACAACACCCGATGCCTATGACCTTAACTCCTTGTTTGCCCTCATGAAAGAAAAGGGCTGCACCTATGTTATAATGGAGGTATCCTCTCACGCGCTGGAGCAGTGCAGGGTGTATGACCTTGATTTCGAGGTCGCTATTTTCACGAATTTAACTCAAGACCATCTTGATTATCACATAACAATGGAAAACTACCTTGCGGCCAAGAAAAAACTATTTTATATGTGCAAGACCGCTATAATAAATTCTGATGACGAGTATGCCGAAAGGCTAATGGAAGGCCTTGACTGCAAAATTATCACATACTCCTCAGGCAACGATTCAGACTTTAGCGCAAAGGCCATAAACTACCGACCGTCCTCGGTTGAATACGAGTTTTTGGGGGATACCGTACTTCAGCATATAAAGGTCAACACCGGCGGAAAGTTTACGGTTTATAATTCGCTTGCTGCCATTTGCTGCGCGCTTGAGCTGAGGTTCGACATTCATAAGATTGCCGAAGCGCTAAATAGCATGCCCGGCATTAAGGGCAGGGCGGAGGTTGTACCCTGCGATAAGGACTTTACGGTAATTATAGATTACGCTCACACTCCGGACGGACTAAAAAATATTCTCACATCCTTCCGCGAGTGCGAAAAAAACCGCCTTGTTGTTGTTTTCGGCTGTGGCGGAGACAGGGATAAAACCAAACGCCCGATAATGGGCAGCATTGCCGCAAGGTACGCGGATTATGTCATTATAACAAGCGACAATCCCCGTTCAGAGGATCCGAACGCCATAATAGACGATATTCTTGTGGGACTTGACGGTACTCCGACTCCATACAAGGTCATTGAAAACAGGGTTGAAGCGATAAAATTCGCCATAAAAAATGCCCAAAGTAATGATATAATAGTACTTGCCGGAAAGGGACACGAAACATACCAGATTCTTCCGACAGGAACTATACATTTAGATGAACGCGAAGTTGTCGCTGAGGCTTTGGCTGAATTATAAATATTTCAATACCGCGGGAAGGCTTTACCTGCCGCATTGAGTTAGGAAGATGAATATGAACGATTTGACTTCTGTTATTGCCGCATTGGTTTCCTTGGCTGTTACGGCGGGACTTGGGTTTATTGTAATTCCGTTTTTAAAAAGACTGCATTTTGGGCAGACTATTCTTGATATAGGGCCGAAATGGCACAAGGAAAAGCAGGGCACGCCGACAATGGGCGGAATTATGATGGTTGCCGGGTTTTTGATTGCCGTGTCCGTAGCTTTTGGATATTCAATGCTTATAGGCTCGCAATTTGCTTCGGAAATGAAGGTTTCCTACCGTTTGACTAATGTAGTAGCCGGAATTGTTATGGCACTTTGCATGTCGCTTATCGGGTTTATGGACGATTATGTCAAGGTTGCCAAAAAACGCAATCTCGGGCTTACGGCAAGGCAGAAAACCTTTATACAACTGCTTGTCGCAGCCGGATACCTTATTGCCTTAAATGTCGGCGGTATGCATACCACCTACATTCCCTTTGTGGGGGATATTGATATCACCACCGGCTTTGGGTTGATTTTCTGGCCGATTGCCTTACTGTTCATCTACGGATTTACAAATGCCGTAAACCTTACCGACGGTATTGACGGTCTTGCCTCTTCGGTAACCCTTGTGGTGGCCTGCGCTTTTATGTTGGCATCCGGATTCTTAAACAACGCCTCCATAAATGTGGTGTCTGCGGCGCTTGCAGGTGTCTGCGCGGGCTTTGTCTGCTGGAACGCAAAACCTGCAAAGGTCTTTATGGGAGATACAGGCTCAATGTTTTTAGGCGGCATTGTTGTAGCTGTTTCCTTTGGAATCGGAAGACCGGTTTTGCTGCTGTTTGCAGGCTGCACATACTTTTTGGAAGCGATTTCGGATATAATTCAGGTACTTTATTATAAAAAAACCAAAAAGCGTGTATTTAAGATGGCTCCGCTGCATCATCATTTTGAAATGTGCGGCTGGTCGGAGCCTAAAATCGTATTTATTTTCTCACTCTTTGCATTTATTGGTTGCGTTATTGCACTTTTACCGATTCTTTTCAATTTCTAATTAGGGGGAATAAAGATGGCAAAGCCTATTGGAACAGTTGCCGCTTCCGGCGACGGAACCCGTAAGCTTGATATAACTTTCTTGTCAATAACCTTGATTTTGTTGACAACCGGCCTTGTCATGCTTTTTTCCGCCAGTTATGCTTATTCACTTGAATATTACGGCAGCAGTTACCGATTCATAACCCGCCAAGCCGTTCTTGGGGTTGTCGGGGTTGTGGTAATGCTGATTGTATCAAAAATCGATTATCATTTTTGGAGAAAATTTGCTTGGCTGATTTTCATTCTTTCCACCGTTTTGCTTATAGTACTACTCGCAATTCCACCAATGGTTTCAGGAATGGATGTTAAGCGGTGGATTGTGGTAGGACCTTTAAACTTCCAGCCTTCTGAGATAGCCAAGTTTTCAATAATCCTATTGTTTTCATCCCTTATTGCCAGCAATTATAAGGAAATGAAGAAATTTAGCTTTGTGGCGTTCTTGCTTGTATTACTTTGCGGAACCTGCGTTCTCATTGTTCTTGAGCCGCATGTTTCGGCCACGCTTTTGCTTTTTGCCATCGGCGTGGTGCTTCTTATCGTCGGCGGCCTTTCAATGAAGTACATTATAGGCGGCGCGATCGCCGCCGGAGCGGGTATAGCCGTCTTTTTCCTTTCGGGTGCTATAAGCTATGTTACCGACCGACTACAGTATTGGCTTGACCCGTGGGCGGATGCCACCGGCAAGGGTTTTCAGACAATTCAGTCCCTTTTGGCAATCGGTTCGGGCGGAATTCTGGGCAGGGGAATAGGACAGTCCCGCCAAAAGCTTTTGTGGGTGCCCGAGCCGCACAACGACTTTATATTTTCAATAGTTTGTGAGGAGCTTGGTCTTGTCGGCGCGGCGGTGATAATACTGCTTTTCTGCCTGCTTATATGGAGAGGTTTTTACATTGCCATGCATGCTCCCGATAAATTCGGAGCCTTACTTGCAATCGGCCTTACCTTTCAGGTAGGTCTTCAAGCAATGCTTAACATTTGGGTTGTTACCAACACCATTCCGAACACCGGAATAAGCCTGCCTTTCTTCAGCTATGGCGGCACCTCGCTTGTAATACTTCTTGCCGAAATGGGAATGGTGCTGTCCATCTCCCGCGGGTCGGATATTGAAAAAACTTAAAAAGCGGTGGTTGTATGAAAATTTTATTCGCAGGCGGCGGCACGGCGGGGCATATCAATCCTGCCTTGGCAGTTGCACAATTTATAAAAGAAAAGCATCCCGATGCTAAAATATCCTATATCGGCACCGCAACCAAGCTGGAGGCTAAACTTGTGCCGCAAAAGGGCTATGATTTTTATACTATTGATGTCTCCGGTTTTAGCAGAAGCCTTACGCCTTCGGGTATTATTAAAAATATTTCGGCGGTTAAAAAGGCTATTTCAGCCTCCATTGACTGCAAAAAGCTTTTACGGGAGATTGCACCCGATGTCGTTGTCGGCACAGGCGGGTATGTAAGCGGGCCGGTGCTTAAATGCGCCCAAAAGTTAGGTATTAAAACCGCCATCCATGAGCAGAACGCTTATCCTGGTGTTACAACCAAAATGCTGGCGGCGGGTGCCGATGTGGTTATGCTTGCCATGCCCGAGGCACAAAAGTATCTTAAATTAAAAAAGAAACCGGTCATTACCGGCAACCCCATTCGCGGCGAACTGCTGCGTGTAACAAGGGAGGAAGCAAGGGCGAAGCTCGGTTTTGATGACCGTCCGATGATTCTATCTTTTGGCGGTTCGCTGGGCGCGCGTTATATAAATGAAGCGGTGTGCGAGCTTATAAAGTGGCACAACGGCAGTGATAAATATTATCATATCCACGCAACCGGCAAGGTCGGATATGAGCCCATGAAGGAAGCCTTAAAGGGAATAACCCTTGCAAATGGGGTAAGGGTTCGCGAATACATAGACGATATGGATATTTGCATGGCGGCAGCCGATCTTGTAATTTGCCGAGCCGGCGCGATTACCTTAAGCGAGCTGCAGGCCTGCGGCAAGCCGTCGATACTGATTCCGTCCCCATATGTTGCCGAAAACCACCAGTTCCACAACGCGATGACCTTAAAACGCTCAGGGGCGGCGGAGATTATTGAGGAAAAAGATTTAAGCGGCGCGGCATTGATTAAAGCCGTTGAAATGCTTATTGAAAACAAGCCGAAACTCAATACCATGTCGGCAGCGGCGCGCAAAAACGCAATTACCGACGCCAACCAGCGAATTTACGAAGAAATAATGAAGCTTTATACCAACGCATAGCGTTTAGCACAAAAACACCTTCTTGCATAGTATGGATTGTAATCTTTAGCAAGAAGGTGCTGAAATGTCCAAAATTTTGATTTCCGGCGGAAGGAAGTTAAAGGGCGAAATCAAGCTGCAAGGTGCTAAAAACAGTGTCTTGCCTGTCCTTGCCGCAACCCTTCTTTGCAGGGAAAAATGCATCATACATAATTGTCCGGATATATCCGATGTTGATACCTCGGTAAAAATCCTGACACAATTAGGATGCAAATGTACACGCGAGGGCGAAAGTTTGGTCATAGACCCGAGTAATGTTTGCAATTATGAAATACCCGATTATTTAATGCGGGAAATGCGATCTTCGGTGGTATTTCTCGGTGCCGTTATCGGCCGAATGGGGAAAGCGGTGATAAGCAGTCCGGGAGGCTGCGAGTTAGGCCCGCGGCCTATTGACCTGCATTTAGCAGCCCTTAAAAAAATGGGCGTTACCATTTTGGAAGAGCACGGTTACCTTTACTGTGATGTCGAAAACTCTCTTGCAGCCGCGGAAATTACATTGGGCTTTCCAAGTGTTGGAGCCACCGAAAACATAATTTTGGCGGCTGCTACGGCTAAGGGTATTACCGTCATTCACAATGCTGCTAAGGAACCGGAGATAAGTGATCTTGCGGATTTCCTCAACAGCGCCGGAGCCAGAATTTACGGCGGCGGTTCGGACACGATATATATCCACGGTGTTGAAAAATTGACTTCAACCGAACACAGCATAATTCCCGACCGAATTGTGGCCGCGACATATATGGCCTGCGCTGCGATAACGGGCGGTGAGATAGTACTTAAAGGTATTATGCCCTCCCACATGACCTCAACCCTTTCGGTTTTTAGAGATTCGGGCTGTGATGTAAATGTCTCGGGGAAGGCGCTTAGAATATCCTGTCCGCACGGGCTTAGCCGCGTGCCGACTATCAGAAGCTTGGTCTATCCCGGTTTCCCTACCGATGCTGGACCCTTGATTATTGCCATGCTTTCTACCGCAAAGGGAACCTCTGTTTTTGTTGAAAGCATTTTTGAAAACAGATTCCGCTATATTGACGAACTTAAAAGACTTGGCGCGAAAATCGAAACACAGGGGCGCACCGCTATTATTGAAGGGGTAAATAACCTTTCCGGCGCATCATGCAAATGCACCGACCTTCGCGGCGGCGCGGCGCTGGTTGTGGCCGGATTGGCGGCAAAGGGAAATACGGTGATTGATGAAATCCACCATATAAAAAGAGGATATGATGATATTGTCGGTTGTCTTAAGCAGCTTGATGCCGACATAAAATATATTGATTAGGAATGATATTTTGAAAAGAGAAATGCAAAGAGATGATTATGTAAAAAAAAGTACCGAAAAACGGCGCAAAAGAAAACGCAGACGGTTAAAGACATTTTTTGTTTTCTTTGTTTTTTTGTGCTTATGTATAGGTATAGTGCTTTCTTTAACGGTATTTTTTCCTATTGAAAACATATATTGTGAGGGCAGTAATATTTATCAGCCCGACCAAATTATAAAAATGACCGGCATTGAAAAAGGGGATAATCTTTTTGTGGTAAGCCGCAGCGAGGCTGAAAAACGCCTGAAGGCGAAATTGCCGTATATCGAAACCGTAAATTTTAAACGCGAACTGCCGGGAACACTTAAAATAACCGCCAAAGATGCGGAAGAGTTTGCCTCATACAAAGTGGGGGATAAATATTACACAGTCAGCAGCAAGGGCTGGGTTATGGAGGAAAGCACCGAGCCTAAAGAAAAAATTTTTACGGTGCGTGCAAAGGGTGTAAAATGCAAGGTCGGCTCAGAAATAAAATTTGCCGACCTTTCCCAAAAAGGGATGGTTGACAGTATAACCGATGCCTTAAAGGCTGAAAATATAACCCCAAACGAAATAGATGTAACCGATAATTTGGCGCTTACAGTAAAGGTTGAAGGGCGTTTTGAAGTTAATCTCGGTAACGCCAACAATATTACGGAAAAAATCCGCCATCTTTCCGGTATGATAAAGAATATGCCGAAGGGAAAAGGCGGAAAAATAAATTTAAGTATGTGGACAAGCAACAACCCTAAGGGGACATTTGTTGAGAAAAAGGAGTAAATTTAAAAAAATTACAAGTTTGTAATAAAACTGTTGAAATTTTAAAAAAAGTATGATAAGATTATCATAAATAATTTTGTAAATTGGAATTTTACATAAATACGGAGGAATTTAAAATGCCATTTGAAGTAGCAGACGAGCAGGCTAATGTTGTTCAAATTAAAGTCGTTGGTGTCGGCGGCGGCGGCGGAAATGCAATTAACCGAATGGTTGAAGCTGGTGTCCGCGGTGTAGAGTTTGTTGCCGTTAACACTGATAAAGCAGCACTTATACAATCAAAAGCACATCTTAAAATTCAGATCGGCGAAAAGACCACCGGCGGTATGGGTGCCGGCGGAAATCCGGATAACGGCGCTGCTGCTGCGCAGGAGTCACGCGACGAAATTGCGGCTTCCATCCGTGATGCTGATATGATTTTCATTACTGCGGGTATGGGCGGAGGAACAGGTACAGGAGCTGCTCCGGTTGTTGCTTCTATCGCTAAAGAACTTGGCATACTTACGGTCGGCATTGTAACCAAGCCCTTTGCCTTTGAGGGTAAAAAGCGTATGACACAGGCTGAAGCCGGCATTGCCGCTTTGCGTGATAATGTCGACAGCTTGGTTGTCATTCCCAACGAACGCCTTAAATATGTATCCGAAGAAAAGATTACTTTTAAAAACGCTTTCATTATTGCCGATGATGTACTCCGTCAGGGTGTTCAAAGTATTTCTGAGCTTATCAATGTTACCGCACTTGTTAACCTTGACTTTGCCGACGTTAGATCCATTATGGCAAACGCAGGATACGCGCACATGGGTGTCGGTATTGCTACCGGCCGCGATAAGGCAGAGCAGGCAGCACGTGCCGCTATTAACAGTCCGCTTATTGAAACTTCTATGGACAATGCACGCGGCGTAATCATCAGCATTACCGGTTCAAGCGATATCGGGCTTGAAGAGGTTGAGCTTGCTTCCTCCATCATTTCCGATATGGCGCATCCGGATGCAACCATTATCTGGGGTGCCCAGCTTGATGATACTCTTGAGGATGCCATCCGCGTTACTGTTGTGGCTACCGGCCTTGGTGATGACAACAAGGACAATAACGACCTTGCATCCTTCCTTAACACTTCTGCCGACGAGGATGAAGCCTACGGCGAGGTTATGAACTTCTTTAAGAAATAATGAATACATCAAAGCACATTAATACACCGTATTAATGTGCTATTCCTGTTTATCTGCGTCCCTTCGTTTTTTAGCATTTTTAATTTAATACTCAATTTTGGAAAGCAAATAATAAACTTTAATTTAAGTTTCTTATTTGCTTTCTTTTTTATTGTTAAAAACATACAAAAGTAAAATCAAAATTTTGTGAATTTGTGTGCAAGAGGTAAATTATGAGAAAATATAAAAAATATCTTGCAT
>JBMNVM010000028.1:0-12502 GCA_050946805.1 Acutalibacteraceae bacterium
AAAATGTAATTATGCGCCGCGGCAGTTCAAACACCATGTGCACTTTTTTATTTAAAATTTTACAGTTCGGCGAAAATTTTAGTTCCCTTTACCTTAATCCAGTAATCAAGCAGCCTTATTACAATTCAAGAAGAACCAGCACAGCGGCGAAATATACTTGATGGCTTAAAAGATTACGAAGAAAGTATGAGCCTGCCACCATAGCTATGCAGATAACCCAGCCGCCGAACAGACAAATTAATACGCTCATGCTCTGCTTTATGGGTACGGTTTCATCGGTCCAAGTAAGGTTTGCTTTAAGGGTTCCGAAAACCAGCCCTAAATTCGCGGTAAACCGTATATAACTCCACGAAACAGCGGCCATTAGAATAATTGTAACCAAATCCCCGCCGATAATAATACCCATAACCACCGAAGCAAACAAGGCCGGCAGAGTGTTTAACAGGATATGCAGGCGCTGCTTTGCGTGTAGCACATCCAACGGGTCTACGGGCAAGGACTGCACAATCCAAATGTTTTTACCCTCCAACGAAACCGATGGAGCCGAAATCAAGTTGGTTGACAAAACATAGCATACAACTGCCGTGGCGGCAACCGGAACAGAAGATTTAATTAAAGGAAGGTTTGAAGTCATCATGTCGATAAAGGTTCGAATCAAATCTGCTTTTAGGATGGCTATAACCGCCAGTACCGGTAAAATAATAATTCCGAGTCCGCAATTTAGCAAATAGGCGGGACTTGCAAGGAAGCGTTTTAGTTCCCGCCGAAGCAGCGCGGACTGAAGGCTTTGCAGCTTTACTATTGTTTCCTTGTATACCGCCTTCTTTTCACCGCGGTTTCTTGTTGCAATATCTATAAAGCTTTTTGACAATATATAATAGCACAATAAGAACAGCAACACCACAATGGCGGTGTGTATAATCATCGGCACTATTTCGCCGGTTGCCGCAAGGCCGAGCTGATAAAGCGGATATATCCGGGTTTTAATTGTCAGACCTACCTTGTCGCTGTTCATAAGAAAGGACTGCAAGATTTTATTTAATCTGAAATAGAAAAAATAATACGCCGCAAGGAAAATAATCGACATAGCGACCGTAGCAAAGCTTTTGTTTTTAATTCTGGAGGCTACTATGGCGACAACCCAACCGAGCAAACAGGTCAGCACCAGTACAAACAGCGCGTTTAAAAACAAAAGCAGCACAGAAAATATTAAGGCGGTGGCCGACGGCTGCTTTATAATAAAGTATTTGATAATAGCCGGAATCCACGCAAGCGAAGAAAACAAAAGTCCCAATGAGTAAACGCCGCTCATTCGAGCAAACAAAATTTTAGAGGGCTGTATCGGCATTGAAAGCAAAAGATCGTTATCCTTCGCGCGGTAAAGCGCTACATAGGTGTTAAAAACACTGCCCGCAACACCCAAAAAGATTGACAACATCCCCATTATCGTAAAATAAAGCCAGTCAAGCTGCATACTGATAAGCGCTTCGCATATCGTAACGGAAACACCGTAAAACATGGTGCCAATGGAAAGAAAAACAAACGCAAAAAGCAATACAAAGGCGGCAGTGCCCACGGCCGAGCGGTGTTTGCCGGTTTTACGGCTTTGGAAATAAAACGCGTTAATCTCCAAAAACTGCTTTTTAAGCAAGGTTTTAAGCATGATTACTCCTCCAGTTCCAAGAAAACCGACTCAAGCGATTCGTCGCCCTTTACTTCATCCATTGTGCCGGAACGGATAAGCCTTCCGCCTTTAATTATTGCCACCATATCGCACAGCTTTTCGGCAACCTCCAGCACGTGGGTGGAAAAGAAAATTGCGCCGCCGCGGTCGCAGACCTCCCGCATCATGCCTTTTAAAAGGTGTGAGGCTTTGGGGTCAAGCCCTACAAACGGTTCGTCCATGATAATAAGCTTCGGTTCGTGAATCCACGCGGAAATTATGGCCAATTTTTGCTTCATTCCGTGTGAATAGGCGCTTATCGGCTGCGCAAGGTCGCTTGTTAGCTCAAACATATCCGCATATTTTCTGATGCGCTGCTGCCGTTCATCCGGTTCAATGCCGAAAATGTCCGCAACAAAGTTTAGAAACCTAATTCCGGTCATATAGTCATATAAATCCGGATTGTCGGGAATGTAGGCCATTTTCCTTTTACACTCTATAGGATTATCCTTAATTGAAAGGCCGTCTATTTTTATATCCCCGGACTCAAAGCGCAAAATTCCGGCCACGGACTTTAAAGTGGTGGTCTTCCCCGCCCCGTTGTGGCCTATAAAACCGTAAATTTCTCCCGGTCTTATATGTATGGACAGGCTGTCAACAGCCTTTTTATCCCCATACGTTTTCGTCAGATTGTCGATGACAAGCATGAATTAAGCCTCCTTAAATTTTAAACCGGTGTAAACCGATATATTTTAAGCTTCGGTTTATGTATATTTACCAAAGCAGGCGCACGATGAATATTGTGTTGTCGCTTCCGTACTTTTCGCAGCCGCGCGGCTGCATCCACTCGGCCACAACCACCCATGTCTCATTGTCCGAAACCTTGGTGACCCCGAAGTTGCCGAGTCTGGCTCCTCGTTGAGGGGTAAGCGCAATTTCGGTGTCGCGAAGCAGCACTAAGCGGTCACTGTCTATCTCTGCCATAAATAACGGCGCGCGGTGGCGGAAAACATGGTCGTTGCCGGCTCCACGCCGCGTGTATACAAGATAAAGCCGGCCGTCATGCTCCACAAAATGCTGCTGCGTATTGTAATTTTCAAGAATACTGCCGTCGTCCCAACGCCATTCGGACGGGGTGCCGAAACTAAGCCCGTCCTCACTTACGGCAAAGTACCCTTGCGTGTCGGTGCGTATGGTCATTACAAATATTTTAGAACGCTCGCAGTAGATCAGCGAAGGCTCCGAAGCGGGGCGCGGCTGTTCGGGAAAGGAAATCAGGGTGCCGACATCGGTTACAATAAGCTCGCACCCATCGAAGGCCAACTTTACTGTTGTTATGTATTCCCTGTCATAATTTACGGGAAGCAGAATGTCGCCATCAGGCAGGTCATACCGCTGCGTGCAGCCGGCATTTATGCGAACCTCCCGCCCGTCCTTAAGCTTTGCCCGCAAAATTTTTACAGGTCCGAAGGCATTATTCTTTTCATCATAAACCGAATACCCCGCATCAAAGGGTAACGTTTGATCGCTAAATACAATAACCTTCGGGTCAAGTGTTGTATCGTAAGGAACTATGGTGCCGGTTCCTATTATTTTACCCGTTTTTTTGTGTGTTGCCGGAGTAAAATTAGATAAAACCATTTGGTAGCCGTGTTGGTCGGTGTAGGCATCTAACGCACGTTCGGGAGCAAAATCGCTCCAGCTTTTGCCATGGTCGTTTGATATGCGGGTATATATGGGAGTAAAAAGGTCGCTGCCGCGAATATCCAACTTCTGGGCAGTCATTAAGAAACTATCTCCCGAAATATGGGCTGTTCGGGCGTGCACCCAACAGCTTTCCCCGTCAAAACCGTTTTTTACTTCAATAAGTTCGGTTTTCATACGCACCTCCGTTTTTAGGCTTGCCAAAGCATTTATTTTTTGTTTTTTTATTAAATCCTCAAATATGGCATCACGTTTTACATTTATAAAGCATGGGATGCCGGCAATTTTGCGGGATAAGGGGATAATGTAGGCAAAATCTCTTCCACATATTTAAGGGTCGGGATGGATGAAGCGGCACCGTTTTTTGAAGCGGCAATCCCCGCCGCCGCACTCGCTATTTCCATCGCCCTTTCGTCCCCCGAAAGCAAAAGGGCTATAAAAAATCCCGTATAGGTATCCCCCGCTGCGGTGGTATCCGCAACCTCTACTTGAAAGGCGGGGCAGAATTTTACTTCACTTTCGGTTCTTAAAATACTGCCGCCAGCCCCAAGGGTCAATATTACATTCAGCTTTGGATAGAGCCTGCCAGCTTTGTCAATAAATTTTCGCGGTTCCTTCTCACCCAGTAAATCGAAAGCCTCTATTTCATTTAAATAAGGAAATAAAGCTTATTAAAATCAATTTTTTGTACGGTTTCGTTAAAGGGTGAAGGGTTTAAAAATATCTTCATACCCTTTTCATCGGCCGAATTAATAATATATTCCAAATTGTTAATTTCATTTTGCAGTAATAGTATATCACCCTCGCCGAAATTGGAGAGTGTGCTGTCTACTTGTTCTTTTGTAATGCAAAAATTCGCGCCCTTGTAAACAAAAATACTGTTGTTGCCGTTTTCATCAACCTGGATTACGGCATGGCCGGTTTTTTCATCAACGGTTCGCAGATAACGGTCATCAACCCCGTTTTCAATTAGCAGCTGGCGCAGCATATCGTCGTCTTTACCCACGCAGCCGGCATGGAAAACCTTTGCCCCCGCTTTTGAGAGGGCTATTGACTGGTTTAACCCCTTTCCGCCCGGGAAAAAATTAAGCTCCAAGGCACTTACGGTCTCGTTTGGCCTTACGATATGCTTCATTTTATATACATGGTCAATATTACAGGAGCCGAAATTGAGTACTTTCATACCATCCCCCTGCTTTAGGGTATAACATACTTTTTGCAAAAGGATATATCAAAAACAGCGAATAACATACCTTTTGCACCTTGTTTTCAGAAATTGGGTCGTTGTTTAACGAAGATCCTTTTTGCTGTACTTGATATAGGCAATAGCAATCCCTATTACGGCATAAGCCATGCCAATCAAAATAAGTATAAAATCAAGGCTGCCGTTTTCAATAATATCCGCGCCCTCGGTATAGCCGAAGGGTGTGATATACTTTAAAAAATCGGCACGCTCATTTATGTTGGCAACAATATTGAGAAAATACAGCGCCGCGGCTATGCCAAGCCCAATGCCTATACTTCCCCTTTGCAAAAATGCGGAAAGGCAAAAGCAAATACCGGCAAGCTCAATTTGCAAAAGCGTGTAGGCGATATGCAAAAGCAGTATTTCCTTAAAGGGAATCTTTTCACCGATGACGACAATCGCTGCCGCAGACAGCGCCCATATAATTACATTCATAGTGACTATACGAAGCATAACCGCCAAAAGCTTCTCGGATACAACGCGAAAACGGCTAATTGGATGTGAAAACAAAAACTCGGCCGTATGCTCCTTTTCTTCCTTTGCAAGGGCGGTAACCGCAATAAGGGAAGCAAAAAATGCCCCGCCCATTCCGAGAATGTTTCCACACTCCACGGAGTAAAAGCCCTTTAAAGTGCCGAAATTCAACCTATCCATGCCAAAGGCGGCGGAAAATGAGCCCATAGAGGCAAACATTTCGCTTATGCCTTCCATTTCGCCTTTAATTTCGGGAAACATCAATATACATATAATTAAAAAGAAGGATATGGAGGCTGTCCATATAATAAATGACCTGCTCCCCTGTTTCAGCTCGTGTTTTAATATGCTCATTCCTTATTGCCCCCGTTCGTATAATAATGCATGAAGATTTCCTCAAGCTCCGGCTCCGCAACGGTCAAATCAGTGATATTAGTTTGCGATAAGCGCTTTATCAGTTCGTTTATGTCGCCGCTGTAAAGGAAGTTCACGCCGTTGTCTGATACATTTATATCCCGAAGACCGTCAAGTCCTTTGGGGTCAAAATTCCCCCTGATATTCACCCTTTTCGCATTGGTTTTTGAAAGGTTTTCAACGCTGCCGTCCACTATTATGCGCCCTTCGCGGATAATGGCCGTCTTTGTGCAGTTGTGCTGAATTTCCGAAAGCACATGAGAGGACAAAAAGATAGTCGCGCCCTCTTTGTTTCTTTCATGCAAAATATTATAAAACTCATGCTGCATTAAAGGGTCAAGGCCGCTTGTCGGCTCATCGAGAACCAGCAGCTTCGGTCGATGCTGCAAGGCGCAGACAATCGCCACCTTTTTGCGGTTGCCAAAGGACAGCTCCTCCACCCTGCGCGAGGTATCAAGCAGCAGCCGATCACAAAGTATTTTAGATTCCTTCGTGCAGTCGGTTTTATGAAGATCGGCCGAAAGCTTTAAAATATCCCTCACACGCATTCCGGGGTAAAAAATCGCTTCGGACGGCAGATATCCGGTTATTGACAATATCTCTTTTCTATTGTCAATAATATCCATTCCGAATATCTCGGCGCTGCCGCCGGTAGGGGTAATAAATCCCAAAAGGGTGCGAATGGTCGTGCTTTTGCCCGCACCGTTGGGGCCGATAAACCCGTAAAAATCCCCTTCAGATACCGTCATGTTAAGGTCAATTATCCCTCTTGATTTGCCGTAAAATTTGGTAAGGTTTGTTGTTTTTATTACCTCCATGCTACCCCTCTTTTCATAACCTTCAAAGTTTTAACCGTTGTAAGCACCGGAATATTAAATAAATGGTTTAACCAATTATAGCACAACAATGCCAAATGCGCCATATATATCCAAAATTTTTAAAAAAATTATTTTTCCCTATTGACAAATAACGGATTATGCTGTATTATTGTATTAGCCTATTAATACAGTAATATCGTCGGAGGTGAAATTATGTCATGGCATGGGACTTTTCAAATGACAAACCGATTTTTCAGCAGCTTATAGACATCATCACAATGCGCATAATAAGCGGTCGCTATAAGCCGGGCGACAGGCTCGATTCGGTGCGCGATCTTGCGGTAGAAGCGGGGGTCAACCCCAACACAATGCAGCGCGCGCTAAACGAGATTGAGAGCATCGGGCTTATATACGTAAAACGCGGCGACGGGCGTTATATAACCGAGGAGCAGGAGATTTTAAACAAGGTAAGAGCAGAATATATAAACAAATATGTTGACGAATTTGTCGCTAAAATGTCCGCTCTGGGTTTAAGCAATGATGACATTTTAAAGGCTCTGAACCTTCGGCTTATTGAAAATTAATACGAAAGGCGGCAACTATATTGGATAATATTTTCGAATGCAGAAGTCTTACAAAACAGTATAAAGGAACACTCGCGTTAAATTCGGTAAATCTTCAGGTCAAAAGCGGCCGCATTGTAGGGCTTTTAGGGCCTAACGGCAGCGGAAAGACAACACTTATTAAGCTTGCAAACGGACTTTTGACACCCGACTTCGGGGAAGTGCGAATAGCAGGCAATCCTATCGGGGTTGAGACCAAGAAGATAGTATCCTATCTTCCCGACCACAACTTTTTAACCCCATGGATGACCCCAATTCAGATGATGGACTATTTCGGCGATTTTTATGAGGATTTTGACCGCGCAAGGGCGGAGGAAATGCTTGGCAGCCTTAACATTAATCCCCACAAAAAAATCAAAACCCTCTCAAAAGGCACGCAGGAAAAGGTGGCCTTAATACTTGTGATGAGCCGCAGGGCAAAGCTTTACCTGCTTGACGAGCCGATCGCCGGCGTCGACCCCGCCACGAGGGATTACATACTTCGCACAATAATCACAAATTATGACGAGGAAGCCACAATAATAATCTCCACCCACCTTATTTCAGATGTCGAGCAGGTTTTAAGCGACGTCGTATTCTTAAATCAGGGTAATGTGGTACTTTGTGATACGGTTGATAACATTCGCCAGCGTGAGGGCAAGAGTGTCGACCAGCTCTTTAGGGAGGTATTCAGATGTTAAAAAAGCTTTACAAACATGAATTTTATTCTCTATACAGAAACCTTTTGCCGGTTTATGTTGCATTAATCGGGCTTGCGATTATCAACCGCATTTCTTTCCTTGCCGACAGTAACGGAAATATATACCTTGAAGGCTGGCAGGAGTCCTTGATAATTTTTTATGTGCTTGGAATAATGGCGCTGTTTATGGTAGGATTTGTTATTGTTATAACCCGTTTTTACAAACATTTGCTATCAAAGGAAGGCTATTTAACCTTCACATTGCCCATCACTCCGACATCACATATCACCTGCAAGCTGGTTTGCGGCATAATCGTTACTATAACCAACTGCGTTGTTACACTCATTTCGCTCTTGATTTTAGCACTTGGGACTAATGCCATGTCTGAAATTCTTGACGGGCTTGAAGAAGTTTGGGCAGAAATAATAAAAACTGTTTCGCCGTTGAATATTACTATCTTTGCGGTTGAAATAATATTGATAATTTTGCTTACCATGTGTCAAGGGCTTCTTATGTTTTATACCTCAATGGCCATCGGTCAGCAGTTTAAAAACCGCATAGCCGGCGCAGTTGTGGCATATATCTGCATTTATGCGGCACTTCAAATGATTGGAATTGTAGGCATTACACCCATAGCGATACTTAATACCGATAAAATAAATGCCTTTTTTGAGTCCAATCCGATTTCATCGGGACAGCTTATGTTCGGTGTGATAATTGTCGGCGAGCTGATTCTTTCCGCTGTCTACTTTTTCATAACAAACTTTATGCTTACAAAAAAACTGAATTTAGAATAATGCATTTAAAACACCTGCCCAAAGCGGGTGTTTGCGGTTTTCGCCTATAAGGTGTTTTTCATCCGCACATGTCAGCGGAAAAACGAAATGCGGCTAAACGCCGCATTTATTTTAAATTTACTCGTTTTAGACAGATCGAATCACCAGTCTAAAGCGGGTGTTTTTTGTTAAAATGAAAGGTTATATCCCGAAGAAAAACATAAAAAACAGTTTTACGCAGATAATAAAAATGTTTTTAAATTTAAATTCAGGAGAAAAAATGAGTAATAAAAAATGGAATTTTAATAACAGCTATAAAAGCCTTCCGCGGCTTTTTTATACAATGCAAAACCCTGCCCATGTCCCCGACCCTAAGCTTGTCATCTTTAATGATTCGTTGGCAAGCTTTTTGGGTGTGCCGTTTGATTCGGATGTCTTTGCCGGAAATAAAGTGCCGGCAGGAGCCGAACCTTTAGCACAGGCATACGCCGGCCATCAGTTTGGGTATTTTACCATGCTCGGCGACGGGCGGGCGATACTTCTCGGCGAACAGATAACAGATTCGGGCGAACGGTTTGATATTCAGTTAAAAGGCTCGGGCAGGACAGCATATTCACGCGGAGGAGACGGCAAGGCCGCTTTAGGCCCTATGCTTCGGGAATATATAATCAGCGAAGCCATGCACGAATTGGGAATTCCCACAACAAGAAGTCTGGCGGTTGTAACAACGGGCGAAACGGTGGTAAGGGAACAAAATCTTACGGGTGCTGTTTTGACGCGGGTTGCCTCAAGCCATATAAGGGTGGGCACCTTTGAATTCGCATTGCATTTCGGAAGTGATGACGACCTTCGCGCTTTGGCCGACTACACCATTTCACGCCATTTCCCCGAAATTGCGGCGCTTGAAAATAAGTATTTGCAGCTTCTGCGCGAAGTGGTCAAACGACAGGCTGCCTTAATTGCAAAGTGGCAGCTTGTAGGCTTTATTCACGGGGTTATGAATACCGACAATATGAGCATTTGCGGCGAAACCATAGATTACGGCCCCTGCGCTTTTATGGATGTTTACGAACCCTCTACCGTTTTCAGTTCCATTGACACCTTTGGCCGTTATTCATACGAAAACCAGCCTAAAATGGCGGTCTGGAATTTGGCCCAGTTTGCCGAAACCCTTTTGCCTCTTATAGACCATGATATCGACAAGGCCATACCGCCGGCGCAGGAGATAATAGAAGGCTTTTGGGAGCTATATCGCGAGCATTGGACAAACGGCATGCGCGCAAAGCTTGGGCTTTTTGATAAGGAAAATGAGGATGAGCTTTTAATTGAAGATTTACTGAAGCTAATGCGGCAATACAAGGCCGATTATACAAAAACCTTTCAGTCCCTGACAAAAGACATACAGGATGAACAGCCGCTCTTTTCAAGCCCCGAATACCATCAGTGGTTTTCTCGCTGGCAGGCGCGGCTTGACAGGCAGGATAAATCAAAGCAAGAAATTAAAATGCTTATGAAAAGCCGTAACCCTTCGATAATTCCAAGAAATTATCAGGTTGAGCGAGTGCTCGCCGCTGCGAATGACGGGGATTTCAGTAAATTGCATGAGTTTTTAAAAGCGCTTAAAAATCCTTACGCTTACACCGAAGAGCAGGAGAAATATTCGGCTCCTCCCCCGCCCGATTTTTGCAATTATAAAACCTTTTGCGGAACTTAAAGATAAAACAATTTTACCTTTTTGTTTTGCTTTAAACCCGTTTGGTTTTAAAACGCTATGCAAAGGCTGTCGATATTTGTCGGCAGCCGTTTTTAAACACCGCATTTTGAAAATATTTGGAACACTTGACAAAACCCCTGCATAGGATTATATTAGTATTTAAGAAATTACTAATATATTTACGCAGAGGTGTATTATTATGGTACAAACAAAAACTGCCTGTATTTCAAAGGAATGCGTTGCCTGCGGAACTTGTTTAAAGGAATGTCCCATGAATGCAATTTCGATTCGCAACGGAATGTATGCGGTGGTCGATGAAAAAAGCTGTATCGGCTGCGGGAAATGCGCAAAGGCCTGCCCTGCCGGGGTCATCAACATTTGTTCAAAGGATGAGGCGGCGGCCGAAAGAAAGAAAAAGCCGTCTGCTGCTTTTAAAAAACGGCACTGGTATGATTATCTTTGGATTGCCTCATCTACATACCTTTTGCTCGGATTTTTCAACATACTTTTCGCATGGCTTGGCTTAATTTGCTTTATAACACCTTTAATAATCGCAATAGCCGCTAAAAACAAGGCCTACTGCAACAAATACTGCGGACGAGGGCAGTTGTTTTCCCTTTTGGGTGGAAATCTCGGGTTATCCCGCAAAAAAAGCCCGCCTAAATTCTTGCGTTCAAACCTTTTCAGATACGGTTTTTTAACCTTTTTTATGGCAATGTTCATTATGATGCTTTATTCCACCTATCTTGTATTTGCCGGCGCGCCGCTTAAAGAAGCCGTAACATTACTTTGGGTATTTAAGCTGCCGTGGGAATGGGTTGATACCTCTTTTGTCAGCCCGTGGATTGCCAAATTCGCCTTCGGCTTTTACGGGGTAATGCTTACATCCACGGTTTTGGGGCTTATAACTATGATACTATTCAAGCCTCGCTCGTGGTGCGTGTATTGCCCTATGGGAACCATGACTCAAGGAATTTGCACACTCAAAAACAAAGGAGACAAAAACAATGCAAACAAAAGCGAAACAGATAGCTGAGCTTTTAAAGGTATTGGCAAATTACAACCGCTTAATGATTTTATGCGCCTTAATGGAGGGTCCCAAAACAGTCGGCAAAATTGCAAAGACCGTACCCGATATAACCCAGTCCGCACTTTCCCAACACTTAAATCTTTTAAAGGCTCACGGCATTCTTGATTTTGCTAAAAACGGACAGAATATCACATATTCTATTGCAGACCACAGGGTTGAAGAGGTCATAAAAGCCTTAAAGAAATATTACTGCGACTGTGAAGAAAACCAAGGATAAATTTAAGTAAATGCGCCCAAATTTCTGGCGCCGGGGGAGTTTTAATATGCAATATCTGCTGCTGTTTTTGGAAGGGGTAGTTACATTCATTTCTCCCTGCCTTTTGCCCATGCTGCCCATATATATCACATATTTTGCCGCAGGTGAAGAAGACCTTAAAAAAACCTTTAAAAACGCTTCGGGGTTTGTTTTGGGCTTCACTTTGGTTTTTGTGCTGATGGGTGCTTTTGCGGGGATTTTCGGAAAGCTTTTAAGAGAGTATGCCACGGCTTTAAACATTGTATCGGGGTTAATTGTCATAATATTCGGATTAAATTTTTCAGGATTGCTTAAAATAAAGCTTTTAAACCGCACAAGCAAGAATACCGCCAATGTTAAAAATCTCGGCTTTTTATCAAGCCTTTTGTTCGGAATTATTTTTTCGGTTGGCTGGACACCATGCGTTGGCGCCTTTTTAGGCTCGGCATTATTGTTGGCGGCAATAGAAGGCTCGATATTTGAGGGAATAATAATGCTGCTTACCTTCTCTTTGGGACTTTCGATACCATTTTTGCTAAGCGCGCTGCTTATCGACCATTTAAAAGGCACCTTTAATTTTATTAAAAGAAATTACAAAATCATAAACACAATATCGGGCTTGCTGCTAATTATTATAGGAATACTAATGGCAATCGGATATATAGGCAGATTTCTATCACTTTTTACATTTTAGGAGAATAAAAAATGAACAAGCAAACAAAAACAATACTTTTAATCATTGCTTTTGCGGTGTTTATCGGCGCTGCCGCGATCTTTTATAACACACTTAGCAAAAAAATAGAGCCTAAAAACAATATCGATATTACAAACAGCAAAGGCGAGGTAGCTGACAACCAAGAAAAAGAAAAATTCAAAGCGCCCGACTTTACGGTTTATGACGGAAATGGTAATAAGTTAAAGCTGTCCGATATGTTCGGCAAACCTATTGTCCTTAACTTTTGGGCGAGCTGGTGTTCCCCGTGCAGAAGCGAGATGCCTGAATTTGACGAGGTTTATAAAGTTTACGGCAACGACATAACCTTTATGATGATAGACCTTGTGGAC
>JBMNVM010000029.1:0-12104 GCA_050946805.1 Acutalibacteraceae bacterium
ATAGGGCATATTATTAGGCACTTTTACGCTTGACAAAGCATCACCAAAGTAATATTATGTTGTGAGCGGAAATTGACGGGAACTTGCCGACTTAAAATAAAAACTTAAAAGACGGCAGGTTTTACGTAAGATGTAAAAATAACACCAAACGTTGCTCGGCTAAATGCCGTCCCGCCAAGGACAGTAAAATTTATTCTTGAAAGAAGAGAAATGAGTTGAGTAATTTATTATCCTTATCCATAGCTTTGCTTGCTGGCCTTATCATGACAAGGTTTTTCAAACCGCTTCGTTTGCCTGCCGTTACCGCCTACCTTATTGCGGGCATACTTATCGGCCCTTATTGTTTGGGCGCCTTAGGGTTTGACGGTGTGGGCTTTGTTTCATCAAAGGCAGTACTTAATATGTCCTTGATTTCGGAAGTTGCGCTCGGCTTTATAGCCTTTTCCATAGGCAGCGAATTTCGACTTGAAGAGCTTAAGAAGACCGGCAAAGCCGCCGTTACCATAGGTATTTTACAGGCTGTTGCGGCTACGATACTGGTTGATATAGCACTGCTTATCATGACCGTTGTCGCTCCGGATAAAATCTCGGTTCCGCAGGCCATAACACTCGGCGCCATAGCTACTGCGACCGCGCCTGCCGCCACCTTGATGGTTGTAAGGCAGTACAAGGCCGACGGCCCGCTTACAAGGCTGCTGCTTACCATCGTCGCTTTGGACGATGCGGTCGGTCTTGTGGTTTTTGCCGTATCCTTCGGAATTGCAAAGACAATTTCCGGCGGACATACCGATCTTTTATCGGTAATTCTTGAGCCTTTGATTGAAATCGTTTGCTCGCTTTTATTGGGTGCGTTAATGGGCTGGATTTTGACCCAGCTTGAAAAGCTTTTCAATTCAAACACAAACCGACTGAATCTGACCATAGGCATTGTCCTTGTTACGGTAGCACTCTCAATGCTCAAATTCCCATTGGGAAGTGTGCATATTCAGTTTTCGGCTTTGTTGTCCTGCATGATGCTCGGCACAGTTTTTTGTAACATCTGCCCGTTGTCCGAAGACTTAATGAAGGCGACCGAAAAGTGGACATCTCCGCTTTTTGCGGTATTTTTCGTTGTCAGCGGCGCGGAATTGGAGCTTAACGTATTTTCGGATATCGCAATAGTCATAATCGGCATAATATATATTGTGTCGCGTTCGGCCGGAAAGTATTTCGGCTCTTTGGGCAGCGCGAAATTGTGCAAGTGTTCGCCGAGCATTTGCAAATATTTAGGCATCACCCTTCTGCCGCAGGCAGGCGTGGCGCTCGGAATGTGCCTGACCGCAATGCAGATTGGCGAAGAGGGCAGACTGATACGCAATATCACCCTGTTTGCCGTCCTAATTTATGAGCTGGTAGGCCCGCTGTTCACCCGCATGGCCTTGACCGCCGCAGGGGATATCAAACCCATGCCCGAAGAGGTTAAACAAAGGCGCCAACGCAAAATGGAGCAAATCGCGAAGGGCGAAAATAAATAGTTTTTGTATAAATAAAAGCTATTATTTACTATTGACAATCCAAAGATTTATGTTATAATAATTATTGCTTGTTTGGGGCGTTAGCTCAGTTGGTTAGAGCAACCGGCTCATAACCGGTTGGTCCGGGGTTCGAGTCCCTGACGCCCCACCAAAATAAGCAATAGTTTTTTTGAATGCTTCCCATAAAGAGTTATTTTACCGGAAGTTACGCATCAAGCGGCGCTTTGCTTGATATAAAACAAATTTCCAATCCCCCCTAATTAAAAGTATTGACCCAAAACCAGAATAAAGGGGTATGGTGTTAATGGTAGCACACCGGTCTCCAAAACCGTTTGTGAGGGTTCGAGTCCTTCTACCCCTGCCACGAAAAAAGCAAGTCGAACGACTTGCTTTTTTCAATGAAATTTGTTCCTTTAGACCCAATGAAATAGCGTAAAACTATGAAATACGCCAAAGAGTATGAAATTTGCATTGCAAATGGAGAAACGGATTTTATTTCATACTGCTTCGGCAATATTTCGTTTTTTGATATACTAAAATTAAAGATACGCACGCGCCTTTACACTTTTCGAAATCCGGTGAACAAAATGGAAGAAAAAACAAATAAAAAGCATATTATCAGCAAGGCGCTATTGTTGGCGATTATTTGCTTAGCGGTAGGGCTTGCTGCGGGGATGGTCGGCTCTTTTTTTCGAAGGCAGTATCCCTTGCCACCAATTTAAGGGTAGAAAATGGCTGGCTTTTATACCTTTTGCCCGCGGGCGGATTGCTGACAATACTAATCTACCGCCTTTTAAAGGTTACAAAAATCGGGACGAATCAGGCACTTTTAAGCGCCGTTACCGAAAACCGTGTGCCGTATTGGCATATACCCGCGATTTTTTCTGCAACCTGCATTAACCATCTTTTGGGCGGTTCTGCCGGACGTGAGGGCGCGGCGCTTCAGATGGGCGGCGGCATGGCGTCCCTTTTGGCGAAGGTCTTTAAATCGGACGAAAATTCTCGCCGAATAATTACCGTATCCTCAATGGCGGCATTCTTCTCGGCGCTTTTCGGCACGCCGCTTGGCGCCGCCGTTTTTGTGCTTGAAATTCTTTTCAAGGGTAAATTTTTGGCGGCCTGTTTTGCCCCCGTGGTTTTATCAAGCTATGCCGCCTTTTTCGCAAGCCGTCTTTTAGGGACAACAGCGGAACAGTTTTCCTTAAACCAACCGCATTTTTCTTTCGGTTTGTTTTGGAAAGCGGCCTTAATCGCCATTGCCGGCGCTTTTGTGGCGGTGCTGTTTTGCAAAACCCTGCATTTTACCGAAAAGAGCTTTAAAAAGCTTTTTAAAAATGATTATTTGAAAATTTTCATCGGCGGCGGGGTAATTATTTTCTTAACGATTTTATCAGGCACTCGCGATTACAACGGCAGCGGAACCGCCGTTATAGAGCGCGTCTTTGCCGAGGGAGAGGTGCGGTACGAAGCCTTTCTTTTAAAAATTTTGTTTACGGCGGTTACCGTAGCCGCAGGCTTTAAGGGCGGCGAAATCGTCCCCACCTTGTTTATCGGCTCCACCTTCGGCGCGGCTGCGGCTCGCATACTCGGAGTACCCATAGATTTCGGAGGAGCGGTAGGGCTTGCAGCGCTTTTTTGCGGCGCTACAAATTGTCCTATTGCCACCATTGTCCTTTGCTGTGAGTTGTTCGGGGTAAAAGGCGTTTTGTATCTATCACTTTCAAGCCTTATCGCGTTTTTCTTATCCGGCAATGCGGGGTTATACGATATTGAAAAACCGCATATGAAAAATTTAAAAAGGTTGCTTATATTATCAAAAAAAGACCAACCTTGAAGTTGCGGTTGGTCTGAGCGTGTCGAGAAATTGACACGCTCTTGGACGGGGATGCCGCTCGCCAAAATCATAGATTTTCGGACTGCACTCTATCCCTGCCAATACCACCCCTGTGCCCTTGAAAACCGCAGACTTGCGCGGTTTTCGCCTATAATGAGTTTTCCGCCGCACCTGTCGGCGGAAAAACGAAAAAATGCGGCTAAACGCCGCATTTATTTTCATACAAAGAGTTTATCAACAAACTGAGACCAACCGTTAAGTTAGCGGTTGGTCTTTAAGCTTTTATCGGCTTATTTTGGCAATTGAATGCAGGTAAGACCATCAATAAAACGCAGATAATAAAAATACAGAGTTTAAAATCCTTAATATAAAGATAATTATGTTAATGGCCGCCACCAGGATTAAGCCGGTTAAGGCGCCGCGTCCGATCTTTGAGGCCTTTTGCGGTTCGGAATCCTTCCAAACGAGCCACAAGATAAATCCTATAATGGGGAATAAAAAGCCGAGCCACCACCAGCCGGAGCTTACTTTGTAATTAACGTAAGGGCTGCTGACGATAGCGGCATGTCCGCAGAGGGGACAAAAATTCGCGTTGTCGGGAAGTTGTCTGCCGCAGCTTTGACAAAACATAAATTTCCTCCTGTCGGTGTGGATTTTAGTTTTAATTAAAACGCTTTGTCGGGGTTTACCTCATAAGTGTCGGCCAGGATTTTAACAAAATCAATAAGTGCCAAAATAGTGCTAATGCCGAAACAGAAAAACAAAGCGATTTTTACAATGCCCTTTTTTGTTTCGCCCAAAATAAAGTTGTGAATACCTATATTTCCAAGGAAAAAACAAACGACAGCCATTAAAACCTTGTCTTGGCCGTTAAGATAATTGGAGCCGGTCTTGCTTAATGCCACGCCGCATTTAACGCAAAAATGAGCGTTAGGATCGGTAGCGGACCCGCAATTTTGGCAATAATTGTTGCCATATCCGGTTTTAACGCCGCAATTTAAGCAGACGGCTTGATTGTAGTTAACGGGTTGCCCGCAGTTTCTGCAATACATTTAAAAACCCCCTTAATTAGTTTCGGCATTTTATTACCAAAATTATAATAGCATATTATAACAATTCCCGTCAACAAAAATTGACATTTTTCGCCCTTTATAAAAGCCTCACAAGCCAGTTGACAAGAAAACCGCAACCGATAAGCACCGGCAGCGCAAAATCGATATATTTTTTGCCAAAAAGTCTGCCGTCGTAAAGCATATAAAGATATAAAATCGGCATTGACCAAAACATGGGATGGTATTTAAATGCCGCTACGAAATTAAGACCGAGTGCTGCCAAAACGGCATGGAACATTCCGCAGCCCGGGCAGGGGATTTTAAAAAGGCTTTTAAAAAGGCAGGAAAAATCGAAATACCAATAAATTATCAAAAAAATAATATAAATCAAGGTTAAAAGAAGCTTGTTTTTCGGTTCTTTAATCTTTCTCATAAGCCCTCACATTATGATTGTTTATATAAATATACTACTAAATTCGAAATTTTTCAACACATCAAAACGACCGCAAAACCGCCGTCCTCAAGGCCAGAGCCGTCTTTTTGATTGACATAAATGCGGCGGCGTGATATAATTGCAGATGGTCTTTAAATAAAAACAGCCTTTTGTGAACCATACAAGCTTTACCTTGTGAAATATAAATTTACACGCAATATACTTTTTGTATTTTGCAGTTGTGAACAAGGAGAAAGGGTCTATGTTAGTTTCCTTTGCGGTTGTCGCTTATAATGAAGAGGCAACACTGCCAAAGCTGCTTGAGGATTTATGCCGGCAGGATTACCCGCACGAAAAGATTGAGGTTTTGCTGATAGACAGCATGTCTACCGACAAAACGTTTGAAATAATGGAAAATTTCGCAAATTCAAATACCGATTTCGCTTCGGTCAAGGTTTTTAAAAACGAGAAGAAAACGCTTCCCTACGGATGTAATATAATGCTTGAAAATTACTCCGGTGATGCGATTGTAAGAATAGATGCGCATGCAAGAATACCTTTTGATTTTATTTCAAAAAACGTGGAAATTTTGCAAAGCGGAGAAATGGTATGCGGCGGCAGAAGGCCGAATATCATTGATGAAAGCACCCCATGGAAGCAAACACTGCTTATTGCCGAGCAATCGATGTTCGGCAGCAGCATAGCTTCATACAGAAGCAGCGATAAAAAAAGATATGTCAATTCGGTTTTTCATGGAATGTATCGTCGGGAGGTATATGAAAAGGTAGGACTTTATAATGTTCTGCTTGCCCGTACCGAGGATAACGACATGAGTTACCGAATTAGGGCTAATGGGTTTAAAATATGTTACGACCCGGATATAGTATCATATCAACACACCAGAAACACACTTAAAAAAATGCTGCGCCAAAAATATCTTAACGGGTACTGGATAGGGAAAACCATGGGTATAAACCCCAAATGTTTTTCGCTTTTCCATTTTGTACCCTTTGTTTTCGTTTTAGGCGTTATATTTACTGCCGTTTTAAGCCTTTTTGGGCTGCCGTTTTTGGCCAAGCTTTTATGGGGGGCTTACGGGCTTTTTGTTTTCGGGGTATCGGTTATTGAGATATTCAAAAATCCCTTTTCGCTTACCAATTTTGTTTTGCCGATACTTTTTTTCCTGCTGCACGCTTCCTATGGGGTGGGAACCATTATAGGACTTATTGAAATGCCCTTTTGGCTGAAGAAAACAAACAGGAGGCACAGCGCCGATGGCAACGGTTGATTTAACTCCAAAACAGGTCAGGAAAATGCAGCTAAAAGGCCTTAAAATGGCTCTGTTTTTCGATGAATTCTGCCAAAAGCACGGTTTGACATATTTTTTGTGCGGCGGCTGCTGTATCGGTGCCATTCGTCACAAGGGCTTTATTCCGTGGGATGATGATGTTGACGTATTCATGCCTCGAAGCGACTATGAAAAGCTTAAGGCTATTTGGCAGGATACCGAAGAGTATTCCATTCAATACACAACCAAGGATAAAATTACGCAAAACCAGTTTTTAACCATATGCGACAACAACACAACCTTCATTAAAACCTACCAAAAGGATCTTGATATAAACCACGGACTTGTACTTGACGTTTTGCCGCTGGACGGCTGCCCTACGGGATTTAGACGAAAATTGCAGAAGATGTGGGCTTTGCTTTATTCCCTTTTTATCGTGGGGAAAGCGCCCGAAAATCACGGAAAAGCGGTATTTCTTGCGGGCAAGCTGCTTTTGTCTATCTTTAAAGGCAGAAATATTAGATATAAAATTTGGCGTTTTTGCGAAAAAGAAATGACCAAATACGATATAAAAGACTGCCGGTTTATAACCGAGCTTTGCTCCGGACCGCATTATATGCAAAACGAATACCCCAAGGAATACTTTGAAAGCGCTATACGCGTGGAGTTTGAGGGGTATAAGCTGCCCATCCCCGTCGGGTATGACGGATACCTTCGAATGGCCTTTGGCGATTATATGGAGCTTCCGCCCGAGGACAAGCGGGTCTGCCACCACGAGTTTGAAGTTATGGATATGGATAACAGTTATAAGATTTATCGCGGTAAGAAATATTTTATAAATTCTTGAGGCATTTATAATGAGAACGAAACAAGCTTTCAAAAACGCGGCTTTCAGTGTTTTACTGCAACTGTCTTTGGCAATATCGGGAATTTTGGTTCCGAGGTTTTTTATCGCACTGTACGGTTCGGCGGTAAACGGCCTTGTGTCGTCAATTTCGCAGTTTATAACATATATGAGCCTTGTCGAGGCGGGCGTGGGCGCCGCGGCCACTGTTTCCCTTTACAAACCGCTGGCCGACAGTGACGTAAAGGCCGTAAACGGTGTTCTTTCCGCAACAAAGCGCTTTTATATTCGGTCGGGACTCCTTTTTGCGGGACTTGTCGCCCTTTTGGTGACAGCATACCCGTATCTTGTTCACAATGAGATAAACGACACTTCTTTTATCCGCTTAATGATTTTAGTTTTATCGGTAAACGGATTGGTCGATTATTTTATACTTGGGAAATACCGTGTTCTCTTGATGGCCGACCAGCGCGGATATATTCTTTATGCCATACAAATAGTGGGAACGGTTGTAATGACCGCGGTATCAATCTTACAGATAAAGCTTGAATGTTCTGCCCTGCTGGTCAAAAGCACAGCCGCGGCTATTTATATTTTAAGAAGTTTAGCGGCAATAATATACTGCCGGAAAAAATATCCGCATTACAGTTATAATCAAGAACCCAATACCGCCGCCTTTTCGCAAAGAAACGCTGCACTTCTGCACCAGATTGTAGGCGTAATTGCCAACAATGCGGCGGTCATATTGCTTACTCTTATGCTAAAACGCAACGCGCTGGCCGAAGTCAGTGTGTACAGCGTTTACAATATGGTGGCATACTCTTTGTGGAGCTTTTTACACGCAATTATAAACGGACTTACCCCAAGCTTCGGACAGGTCGTTTCAAAGGACGAGCGGCAGGTGCTGCGTGATAGCTTCGGCAGCTATGAATTTTTGATGTTTATCATCACATTTTTCTGCTATACATGCATGACGGTGCTTTTGTATCCGTTTATACACCTTTACAGCGCTCAATTTACCGATGGGGTCGTATACCTGCGTTGGGAGCTGGTGGCGTTATTTTCGGCGGCCGGTATTCTGCAGTCGGCACGCCTGCCCGGGCTGACATTGATTTGCGCCGCGGGGCATTATAAGGAAACACAGCTTCGCGCCATTATTGAACTTATCATCAACCTTGCAGTATCGGTCGCGTTGACGCCGTTTTTGGGTGTTGCGGGAGTAATGATCGGAATCTGCTGCTCCTACCTTTACAGGTCAATCGATATAATTCTTTTCACGGCAAAACGGTATCTGCCCGGCAGCCTTAAAACAACACTTTCAAGACTTCTGCGCAACGGTATTACAGCGGCGGCACTTATATTTTTGGGATTTAAGCTTGTTCCACTTGATACGTCGAGTTGGATTATGTGGCTTGTAAGCGCCGTTTTGTATTCGGCAGCTACCGGCATTATAATATTTACCGTTAACCTGCTGTTTGAAAAGCGGGAGATTGTCAAATTGCTTAATAGGGCAAAGGAAATGCTTAAAAACAGGTAGGCAAATGATTTCAGTTTGCAAGGATATAAAACACTGGTTAGTCGGTTTGGGTAAAATGCGAGGAAATTGAAGGTAATGATATGTGCGACTGTAATGAATTAGAGCGACTTCAAAAAAAGTCAATTGAAATTCTTAAAGTTTTTAAAAAATTCTGCGAAGAAAACGGACTGCTTTTTTATTTTTGCGGCGGCTGCTGTATAGGCGCTGTAAGGAATAAGGGCTTTATACCGTGGGATGACGATATTGACGTTTTCATGCCGCGGGACGATTACGAGAAACTGTTTAGGCTTTGGCCCGAAAAGATGAAGGGCACAAAATACGTCATATGCCGCTCAACCGAGCAGAAGTTTTTGCGCTCCTTGCTTACCGCCATTTCGGATGAAGAAACTACCTTTATAAAAGAAAGGCAAAAGGATTTAGACATTTCGCACGGGGTGCGCCTGGAAATTTTACCGCTGGACGGTTGTCCTTCCGGTAAATTTAAGCGCAAGCTTCAAATTCTTTGGGCGCTTGCCTTTCAGATATTTATGAATCAGGAGCCGCCCGTATCAAAGGGTAAATTTTTTGAAATTATAGGCAGAATAATGCTTTGCTTGGCACCCACATGGAAAATGAGATATCGAATTGCCAAATTTGCAGAAAGGCAAATGTCCAAGTACCCTATTTCCGAGTGCGAAAAAATAACCGAGCTGTGTGCCCGATACCAGTATATGGTGAATGAATACCCGAAAGAGGCCTTTGCCGGCGCCGTTTACAAAGAATTTGAAGGCGAATTAATGCCCATACCGGCAGGTTATGAAACCTATCTTAAAATGGCCTTTGGGGATTATATGGCGCTGCCGCCTGAGGATCAGCGTGTACCTAAGCATGACGCGGTGTTTATTGATCTTGAGAACAGTTATAAAAAATATGAGAATATATATTACGGCAAAGAGAGGGATAAAGGCAAGTGAAAAGCATCTGTTTTGTAGTAATCAATGCAGCGGTAAGAGGCGGATTGGAAAATGTGACCACTTCACTTGCAAACGAGCTATCCGATTATTACAAAACGCATATTGTAAGCATTTATACATCTCCCGGTGATAAATTTGCCTATGAAGCTGACCAAAGGGTTACACTTACTTCACTCGGGTTGCCCACACAAAGACTCACAAAGCTTCGTCGCGCGGTTAAAGAGCCGCTGGCCGACTATATAAACAAAAATAATATAGACATTGTTTTTTTAGAGGGCAATTACACCGGTTTTGTCGGAAGTTCAATCAAAAAAAGCGTAAAGGCCAAGCTGGTCTTTGCCGACCACGGGTCGCTAAAGGGACAAAGCCACGATAAAAAAACGCTTATGTGCCAATTTATTGCCTCGCATTTATGCGATAAAACGGTACTGCTTACCGAACGCAACCGTAAAGACTACATTCGAACCTATCATCTTCCGCCCAAAAAGGCGGTTTGCATACATAACTGGATAGATCCGGATGTGCCTTGTTCGCAAAATTATGATATAAACTCAAAACGTATTATTTCCGCAGGCAGGTTGGCTCCTGAAAAACAATTTGATCTTTTGATAAAGGCGTTTGAACCTGTATATAAAAAACATCCCGATTGGCATCTTGACATCTATGGTGACGGGCCATTGAAAGACACCCTTGAAGAGCTGATAAAGCAATTAAACCTTGAAGAAAATGTACACCTTATGGGGATGAGAACCGACCTTGCGCAGCAATACGGCAAATACTCATTCTATGTTTTGTCATCTTACAGGGAAGGCTTGCCGCTTGTTTTGTTGGAAGCAAAATCCAACCGTCTGCCGATTATAAGCTTCAATATCCCAACCGGTCCTGAAGAAATAATCACCGATGGGGTTGACGGGTTCCTTGTCGCGCCTTATAATATAAAAGAACTGTCAAATAAAATGAATTATCTTATTGAAAACCCCGGACTTAGAATTTCAATGTCGGAAAAATCACAGAATAATTTAGATAAATTCTCAAAGACGACCATACTTAAACAATGGATTGATCTTTTGGAATCTTTTTAAAATGAAAGGAAGATAAGCTATGGTTTTCGGAGCGATTTTGGCGGGTGGGGTAGGCAGCAGAATGCATATGGCGGATATGCCAAAACAATTTCTGCCGCTTGGCGACAAGCCCATAATAATACACACTATTGAAAAGTTTCTTGCCTGCAACAGATTTGAAAAGGTATACGTCGGTGTTCATGCCGACTGGATTAATTATTTGAAGGATCTTGTGGGCAAGTATATTGCTGCTTCGAAGGATAATATATGCGTTGTTGAGGGCGGCAAGGATCGCAACGGAACCATTCTTAATATAGTCGCCGAAATTGAAAAAAGTTACGGCGAGTCAGAAGATAATATAATCGTGACACACGATGCCGTTAGACCCTTTGTAACCCTTCGGATGATAGAGGAAAATATCGACGCTGCAGAAAAGTATAAAGCGGTCGATACCGTCGCAGCTGCGATTGACACTATCGTGGTTTCGGAGGACGGCAAAACCATAACCGACATACCAAACCGCAATAAAATGTATCAGGGACAAACCCCGCAAAGCTTTAATATAAATCTTTTAAAAAGGCTTTACGCCTCCCTTTCGGACGAGGAGAAGGGCATTTTGACCGATGCATGCAAAATCTGCGTTGTAAGAAACCATCCGGTTTACCTGGTTGAAGGATCATATACCAACATAAAAATCACCACCCCGGGCGACTATAAAATCGCTCAGGCCATGGTAGGAGGCAAGATCCTTGATTAATCAGATTTATCAGCTTACCGCGCCTAAGGTTATCGCGGTTAAGTATGAGGATATCTCCTTTACGGATAAGGTTATAGTGCGCCCCGCCTATATGGCTTTGTGCCATGCCGACCAAAGGTATTTCCTCGGTCAGAGGGATGCAAAGGTGCTAAAGAAAAAACTGCCGATGGCGCTTGTCCATGAATGTTGCGGAAGGGTTGTTTTTGATCCGGAGGGCGTGTGGCAGCCGGGACAATGGGTTGCCATGATCCCCAATGTCAAGGGCAATGGGGATCCCGAAATTTTTGAAAATTACCAAAAGGGTTCGGGCTTTCTCTCCAGCGGCCATGACGGTTTTATGCAGGAGCTTGTGGCGCTTTCAAGGGACCGGTTGGTGCCTTTTTCGAATGTGGATCCCAAAATTGCCGCAATTTGCGAATTTATAAGTGTCGCCGTTCATGCAACCACACGCTTCGGGCTCACAGCCCATGCAAACCGTGAGCGGATCGGCATTTGGGGAGATGGAAGCCTTGCATATGTCGTATCCTGCGTTTTAAAGGAAAGGTATCCGCATTCAAGGCTTGTGGTTGTAGGCAGGGAGCCGAGCAAGCTTGCGCAGTTCTCCTTCGCGGATGAAACCTATTTATCAGATGACCTGCCTGACGATTTGGCTATTGACCACGCTTTTGAGTGCTGCGGCGGGGAGGGCAGCTATTTTGCCATTGAGGACGTAATCAGGTTTATAAATCCCCAGGGTACATTAATGCTTATGGGTGTTTCGGAAAACAAGATAGCAATAAATACCCGAATGGTGCTTGAAAAAGGCATGACCCTTGTCGGCTGTTCGCGCTC
>JBMNVM010000030.1:0-12074 GCA_050946805.1 Acutalibacteraceae bacterium
TGCCTGTTTCAAGCAGCGAAGGGAAGCAACGCATTGCCTCGCTCATGGATTCTTCGGCAGTAATATCTCTTATGGACATTTTAAGCAGCTGCTCTTTACTGTATCCTGTTATAGTTGAGGCGGCGGTGTTTGCTTCTATATACTGCCCTTTTTCATCGACAACAAAAACCGCATAAGGCGCATTTTCGATGTAACTGCTGTATTTTTTCTCGCTTTCTTTTAAAGCCTGCTCTGCCATCATGCGTTCGGTTATGTCGATTCCCAAATATGCAAAAAGGTTTTCGTTACTATTTTCTACATCAATGGGGAAAATTCTGCTTTCGAAGTATCGTTTTACGCCTTCGATTTCATAAACGTCAATAGTTTCAATGATCTTTTCTCCGATTTGCGAAGACTGTAAAAGACGCTGCGCTTTTTCCACGACATTCGTAAGCCCAAGCCGGGACATGTTCTTTGCATCGCAATCGATATCAGACAAGCCCAATATCTTCTTGGCAGTTGCGGAGATTTCGGCAATGTCTCCCTTGCTGTTGAATATTATAATTGGCCCCGGACTGTTTGCGAGCAGACTTTTAAGTCGAGACAAAACTTTGCTTAGGTCTTTTTGTGCTTGTACCCGGGTTGTGTCATCCGAAAAGGTGCATGCAAATTGCATTGGAGCCGGTTGATAGGCAACAACCCTAAAGTATTTGCCGGTTGCGGCCGCATAATTTTCAAAACTAACCGATTCGCCGGTCAACGCGACCTTTCCGTAGGTTTCGATCCAGTATGATTCGGTATTTGGCAGGACTTCCAATACAGTCTTGCCGATAATGTCTTCCGCTTTCAGTCCGGTCATCTTTTCAAATGCCGGATTTACAGCAAGAAATCTATAATTAATCGGAGTTCCTTTATCGTCACAAATAATCTCGTGAGAAGCAAATGCATCAACCATTTCATTAAACAAAAGCTGGTATTGTTGATTGGCTTTTCGTTCGGTGGTGATATCTTGAAAAGTGGTATATACCATTGAAGGGGTAGACTCTCCGTTTTCAAATATCGGTATGGCAGTTACAGAAATCCAAACATGGTCGTTCAACATTGGCCGGTATACGCCAATTATACACGGCCCATACGGCTTACCTGTCCGCAAAGCAATCATAGAAGGATGCTCCGACCCCGATATTTCCGAACCGTCTTCGCGAACTGTTCCCCATCCCGGATCCAGAGATGACATTCCCATCATTTGGTCTAAGGTTAAACCCAGTATTCTTAGAGCCGCGGGGTTTGCCGATATTATTCTTCCGTCGGCCGCCTGATAAACAACGCCTTGAGCCATTGTCTCATATAGCTGCCGGTATTTTCTTTCACTTAACTGCAGGGCTTTCTCCGCCTTTTTCTGTGCGGTTATGTCTTTGAGAATACAAAGTATCTGCTTAAAGTCACCGTCAGAACCATAAACAATATTACCGTCAACTGCAATATATAGGGATTTTCCGCTTTGATTCAGCATTTCAAACTCGCTGTGAATTTGCCCTGTTATTTCTAATTGCGAAAGCTTATCACGAAAATCTTCCCTGTGCTCCGGGAGAAGAAAATTTCCAAACCATTTTCCTATAATTTCGTCTCTTGAAAATCCGGTAGTATCAAGCCACTGTTGATTGACATCGATTATATTCCCCTCAATGTCCAGAGATTGATATCAAAGCGGAGCTTTATCAAACAGCAGCCGAAAACGCTCTTCTGACTGCTTAAGTTGTTTCTGCACACGAACAAACTCCTGTTGCCTTATTAGCAGAAGATAAAGCGGTACAGATGAAACCGGATATATTAAAAGTACCGGCAAAGTTATTTCGCGGATTACTTTTATATTATCCGGATAGGGTAAAAGGTGCATACAAGCTATCATTACGACATGGGTCAAAAGGCTCATAACATAAACACTTAACCAGCGTAGCTTTGGTGATATTGAATATATCCAAAGCCGCCATACTAAGCCGATAATAGCACTGGATATAATAACAGCTACACCCGGCAATGCACCGGCACCGCCTTGTAGACTTCTAAAGACGATAGCGGCAGCCACGGTTATTATTGTAGGAATGGGGCCAAATATTAATGCCGTTACGCTAATCAGAATAGACCGTGTATCAAATACTACTCCCGGGTAAAGTTTAAACGGTATTGACATTATAGCGATACATATCAAAGCAATTAAAAAACCATTTATTATCTGTTTGAATCGAGAATATCTTGTGTTTATAAGATTGGTTAGCTGATAGATTACGCATAAAACCAATAATAAAGCGGCGTTGTTCATTAATGCAATCAATGTTGGTTGCATAGGACACCTCCTTTGATATAGACAGGCTTTGCATATTTGACCGGATATTTTCGCATTTTTAACCGAAAATGAAGCAGACATCCACCCCTAAAGATATTAAAGTAGTTATAGCAGATAGGTACTTTAGATTACTATAATTTACAAAAATCTACAAAATGTATTAATTTTCGACATTTTATTATGTTTATAGTACAACAACATAAAAATATTGTCAATAACTTCTATTAAGTTATGAAATAACCTAAATATCTTCCTAAGCCCTATTAGTTCATATATTACCACATAGAGCGGGTACAATGCATATTTTATGCGATATATTCGGCGGTATATTTGGTCAGCGAAAAATTAGGTCAGTATACGTGATCGATTGGTATTACCGCTTCCAATACCCGCAAGTCTTTGAAAGGTCGGCAAATACAACTGCAAATATTCTTAAAAGGTATACTGAATGCCTTCCGATATAAGAAAAATCCGGGGACTTTTGTCCTCGGATTTTTATGATATTCTGAAAAATTTTTTCTTATTTCATATTTTCAAATACCTTTAGCCATTCGCGTTTTATTATCTCATGACCTGCGGGGGTGGGATGAACGCCGTCGCGAAGCCAGTAACCGCTTTCCGGTGCATCGGCGTTGACTTTGTTGAAAATATCCTGCAAAGGTACAAAGACAAGACCGTACTTGTCGGCAACCCTTTTGGCCGCCCAGCGGCGCTTGGTACATTCGTTTTTGAAATATTCCCATCTGCCGGGGTGTTCTTCGGTGTTCTCGGTGGCAGAGCCGGGCAGCACAAATGGCTCAAGAATCATAATTTTAAGGTTGGGCAAATTCTTTTTAAGCTCTTCAATCATCAGACCGTAAACCATTTCGTACTTTTCCGCATCAACTCCGTTTTGCCTTGTGTACTCATGCCAAACGTCGTTTATTCCGATAAGAATACTAAGATAGTCGGGGTGAAGGTTTATCATATCCACTTTAATCCGCGCATACAAATCCACAACACGGTTTCCGCTTATTCCGCGATTGTAAAACTTATATTGGTAAGGATAGTTGGCTGACAAGGCAGCCTGCACCATTTGGGGGTATCCGTTTCCGTTGCCGGTTGCGTTTTCGCTTCTGTCGCGGCCGCAGTCGGTAATGGAATCGCCTTGGAAAACAATAACTTTTTCACTCATAACAAAGCCTCCGTATTTATTTAATTATCCTTTTATTTTTATAAGTTTTCCTAATAGGTATCGAGTGCTTCAAGTAGGAAGCTTACGGGGCGGAATCCGTCGTTGCAGGAAATCATGGCAGATTTTTCGTTTTTCATCCAGCCGTCATAGAAATTGCCTCCGCCGCAGGCAAGAGTCAGCACGAACTTATGCATTGACTCCCACGCTTCGCTGCAAAACCCTTTAGGTTTACAAGCATTTTCCGATATAAAAACACTGCCGATTTGCATATCGCAGGCGTGTTCTATCGGGTTTTCGTATTTTTCTATTAAATCGTCGTACACAGTACGCCTTATTACGGTAATTTTAACCTTTTTCATAAAATTCCCTTTCCGAAAACCTTATGTTCACAGCGTGATTTTAAAGCTAAAGGGCTGATTTTTCCGTAGGTTGGCTTTAATGGGCAGGTTCATAAATCCGCCTACAAGTGTAATGTTTCGGTAATCCTTGCCGTGGGGGAGAAGCAGCTGACCGTTTTCAGTCTCGACGGTTACGGTCGCCTTCGGTTTATAAATTGTGATTTTGTTGCCGGTTTGTTCTACTGTGTCGGAATATGAACTGATAATCGGAATAGATAAAACGGCATCACTTTCACATTCGGCGGTTACGGAAAGCGCGTTTTCCTCGAATGTATATGTAAATTTATAACCTGCCGACGGTTTATAATGAATATCCCTTAAAGTACCGCTTACGTCTACCACAATTTTTTCTTTTGTTTCCTTTATATTTAAGACTGCTTCCTTGTCGTTTACACTTTCAAACTTGCCATCAGATATGCGAAGCGCGCAGTTTTCGTATACTTCGGATTTTCGAGAAAGCTGCATGTTTCTGGGCTCTTTAAGGCTTGCCATATAATCGGCCACGACCGCCGCCATCAAAATTCCGGTGTCCTTAGTCCATAGCACCGAAAGGGTGCCGCCCGTAACGGCCGAACCGTTGTAATTAAGCGCATCATTGTCGGTAACGGTGGCGCGAAGTTTGCCGATGGATATTAGGTTGACATGTATATCGGAAAAGCTTTTAACGCCGTAAACATTATCCCGCGGAATTGAAACGGGATTTTCGTATTTGAAATTTGTATCAACCATTACCGCAAGCGCCTTTGCATGGCAGAAGGTATGGTGTGCGCAGGGCTCTTCGCCGTATTCCTTATACATAAGGCCGCCGTAAAGCAGACCGTCATGGGTGCAGCTTTCCATAAGGCGGAAATTGCGTTCTATCGCCTCCGCAAAAACGGGGTTGTAATTTACAAGGTAGCAAAGTCCCGCCGCGGCGCCGTCCGAGGTGCGGGAACCCCAGTAGGTCCATTTATTGGCTCTGGTGCCAAAACTGTTGTCCCATGCCCCGTCGGGCAGCATGAATTCAATATGCGCAGCAAATTTTTCGGCTGTGAATTTCAGCACTTCTTCATCCTCCATTAAATGCCCGAAGGATGCAAGTGCAGGCAAAGATTCCTCCACATTGTAGCCGATGTCCACATGTTTGCAGCCCTTCGGAGTCTCGCCGCCGTGCCCCTCACCGAACAGAAGACCGGCGGGAGTGAAAAATTTCTTTACAAAATTGAACTTCTCATATGCCTTTTGCTTATATTTCTCATCGCCCGTAAGCCTGTACGCAAAGGCCATAACATCGCATACGGTTACAAAGTAATTTATATTCGGGTTGGTGGTGGGAAGGTCGAAAAACTCATAAATAAAGTCGGTTATGCGAATAAATATATTTGTCCATTTTGTTCTTGTGTTTTCATCCAGACAATTTCCGTGGTAAAAAAGCGCCAAGCCTATTGATACGGCCGAAAAAACCGAAATGCCCTTCCAGCCGCTGCATTTGTCGTTAAAGTAACTTCCGTCCGCCCGCTTTACGTTGTATTCCGACCAGTCGATTACCGCTTCGGCGGCAGTTAGATACTTATTGTCGCCTGTCTTATCGTACATAAGGGTGAGGGGATAGACAGCATCCCCAATTCGGCCGTGTATCATGGCGCAGGTCGGGCACATTATGCCGCCGTAAAAGTATGGATCCTTAATTTCGGAAATTTGGTATTCAATAAGTTTATCGCACCATGTTTTTAAAAGTTTTTCGTATTTAGTCATAAAACCTAACCACCAAAAATTTAATCAAACTGCGAATTGTAAAGGGTGCTGTAGAACCCTTTCTTGGCCAACAATTCATTATGTGTTCCCTGTTCAGTTATAATACCATTTTGCAGCACCAGAATCAAGTCCGCATTTTGAATTGTTGAAAGCCTGTGGGCAATAACAAAGCAGGTGCGACCCTTCATAAGTTCGGTCATGGCTTCTTGAATCTTTATTTCGGTTCTTGAATCGACGTTAGATGTGGCCTCGTCAAGAATAAGCATGTTTGAGCGTGAAATCATAGCTCTTGCTATGGTGATAAGCTGCCGCTGACCTTTTGAAATGTTTATGCCGTCATCTGTAAGGACAGTGTCGTAACCGTCAGGCAGACTCTCAATAAATGAGTCGATCCTGGCGGCTTTGGCGGCCGCTTTAACCTCATCAAGGGTGGCACCCTCTCTGCCGTAGGCGATATTTTCAAAGATCGTGCCGTTGAAAAGCCATGTGTCCTGCAGCACCATTGTATAGGCTTTTCTAAGGGATTTTCGGGTAATGTCCCTTGACTCTATCCCGTCCACCGTAATAGAGCCGCCCGAAACATCATAAAAACGCATCAGCAAATTTATGAAGGTCGTTTTGCCGGCACCCGTAGGCCCTACGATGGCTATGGTCTTTCCGGAATCGGCCTTAAAGCTTATTCCGTGAAGAATCATTTTGTCGGGAGTATATCCGAAAAGAACGTTTTTAAGTTCTACCTCGCCGTTTACATTCTCAAGGGTTACTGCATCGGGTTTATCCTCCGGCTCGGGGTTTTCGTCCAGTATTTTAAATACACGCTCTGCGGCAGAAATTGATGACTGCAGCTCGCTTAAAATGTTCGCAAACTCATTTATAGGGCCTGCGAATTTTCTTGAATACTGCACGAACTGGGCAATTCCGCCAAGCGTGATGAAAAAAAGGGAGCCGGCTTTAGCCATTCCGTTTTGGGAATACATGTAGAGTATGCCGCCAAGCATCATTATAAGTGAGAGGGAGAGATTGTTTATGCAGTTAATGGTAGGCCCCATAACGCAGCCGTAATAATCGGCCTTGTAGTAGGCATCCATGGAATCCTCGTTGCGATTGTTGAATCTGCGGCTGATTTCGCCCTCCCTTGAATAGGCCTGAATGGAACGGCAGCCCGAGAGCATTTCCTCGGCATAACCGTTCAGCTCGCCAAGCTTTCTGGAGCGGGTGCGGAAAAGGGGACGCACCCTTTTGGAGCGATATCTTGTAAACAATATAGAAATCGGTACCGTAATCGCAAAGACAAGTATTAAGGGCTTAGAAATATTCCACATAAATATAAGTGAGCCAATGACCGTGTAAAGGCTGGTCATTATCTGAACCAAGTCGTGCGAAAGGCTGCTGTTTATAGTATCAATGTCGTAGGAAATGTGGCTTATGATATCCCCTGTCGGGTGGGTGTCAAAATAGCTGACGGGGAGGGTCATAAGCTTTTCAAACAACTGGCGGCGCATGGTGTAAACGATTTTTTGGCTTATGAAAATCATGGTTGTGGCAAGAAGATAGGATAAAACCGCCGAAAGCAGGTAACAAATCAGCATTTTCGTTACATTGTACCATACGGCATTAAAATTAATGCCGGCGGGAGCGGCTATCGCATCAATCGCGGCGCCGGAGTATTTAGGTCCTAAAAGGGACAACTGGTTTGAAAGCAAGGTAAGCAAAATTGCCGGAATAAATAAATACCAGTAATTTAAAAGATACTTAAAAAGCCGCCAAAATATACCTCTTACGTTTTTACGTTCATTTCTATTCAAAGTCTTTTGCTCAGTCAACAAAAGCACCTCCCATTTGCGATTCGCTGATTTCGCGGTACTCTTCGCACTTTTCCAAAAGTTCCTCGTGTGTGCCAAGTCCTATAATTTCCCCGTGGTCTATTACAAGTATCACATCACAGCTTTTAACCGAGCTTACTCTTTGCGCCACGGTTACAACGGTGGTTTCTTTTAAATTTTCCGAAAGTGCGGCACGCAAAGCCGCATCGGTTTTATAGTCAAGCGCTGAGGAACTGTCGTCGAGGATTAGTATTTCGGGGTTGCCGGCAAGGGCTCTTGAAATTAACACACGCTGCTTTTGCCCGCCCGAAATGTTGGTGCCGTGAGGGGAGAGCAGGTGGTTGTAACCTTCGGGGAAACCGGTGATAAAATCATGCGCCTGCGCAATTTTCGCGGCAGCGACGACATCTTCGTGGCATATATCACGCCCGAATTTAATGTTTTCTTCAATAGTGTCGGCATATAAAAAGTCGTACTGCAAGGCCGAGCCGAATTTGGCGTAAAGAGCAGGTTTTGGTATTGTTCTTATATCTTCCCCGTTTATGTAAATGCCGCCGGATGAAACATCGTAAAACCGAAGCAGCAGCTTTACAATTGTCGATTTTCCCGAACCTGTGGCGCCGATAATGCCGATATGCCCGCCCTTTTTTACTTGAAAACTGATATCTTTAAGGTTGTTGCGCTTTCCTTTATATGAAAAAGTAACATTGTCAAATACAATGTGGGCATCGGTTTTGATATCGGGGTAATCGGTTTTGGATTTTACCGTAATGTCCTCCTCGCAAAGCAGCACCTCTTCAATTCGCTTCGCCGAGGCATCGCATTTTGTGTACATTACGAACATTCGTGTAACCGCCATCATGGCCATGGAAATCTGGGTGAAATACTGCATAAAGGCAATTACCGTTTCGGGGTTTGAGCTGCCCTTTGAAACATAGACCGCGCCGAGAGCGATTACCGACACGCTGCCCATATTCATAAACATGGTCATAATGGGATTTACGGCGCCCATAACAACGCCTGCGTGAACCTCATCCTTTACAAGCGCCTTGTTGACCGTATCGTAACGGCGGTGCTCATAATCCGTTTTTGAAAGAGCCTTAATTACACGAATGCCCTGAGTATCCTCTCTGACAACCCTAATCATTTTGTCAATGGATTTTTGAACCATTGTATAAAGCGGCACACCGTTTCTTCTAATCAGGTAAACGGTTATAAAAATCAGCGGCAGTAAGGCTATCATTACAAGGGATAGCTTTGCATCCATAAAAAGGGTTATGGTAACGCCGCCCGCAAGCATTATGGGGGCTCGAACTCCCATTCTCTGCATCATATTTACAAAGCTGTGAACATTGTATGTATCGGTTGTGATTCTGGATTCAAGGGACGGAATCGTAAACCTGTCGGTCTGTGCGGCCGAAAGGCGAAGTGTCTTGTCAAACAAATCCCGCCTAAGGGTTTGCGCAAAATTCTTGGAAACCGCGGCGGCCATCCGGTTTGCGGTAACGTTTCCGACACAGGCAAAAATTGAGCAAATTATCATAAGACTGCCCCAAAGGACAATATATGAAACCGAGCTTCCGATAACATTTTTAAGTACATGGCTTAATATATAAGGTATCATAAGCTCCGAAAATGTGGCTACTATTTTAAATGTAAACCCGAGTGCCATGCGTTTGTAATAATCTTTTAAATATCTAAATACCGTTTTCATTCAGGGCTCCCTCACCGTATATGATTTCCTTTGCTTTTTCAAACAGCTTATCAAGCACCTCAAGGAAAATTACCATTTCCTCCCCCGAGATACTTACGGCTATTTTTTCATTCCATTCCTTTGTGATATTTCTTACTTCCTCCAACATTCCAAGCATTTTTTCGGTCGGGTAAACCAGCATTTCCCGTTTGTCCTTTTCGCTTACACTGCGGGTTACGTAACCGTTACTTTCCAAAAAGGATAAATGCCTTGTTACGTTGCTTTTATTTATACACAGATATTTTGCTAATTTTTCTTGGGAAATTCCCGGATTTTTGCATATTAACATAATATAGCTGTGGTAAATACCGGGTAAGCCTTCGGATGATTTGTTGGCTCTGTAAACCGATTCACAACGGCTTATGATATTCATTTTCCGCATTATGGACGACATAAAACCCCTCCTTTTCAAAATAGTTGCAAATAAAACTGTTGCACATGCAACTATTTTAGCATTATAAAATATGTTTGTCAATCCAAAAAGCGAATTTTTAAAAAAGGACAAAAAATTCTTGACATAATAAAAAAAAGGGATATAATAATATTGTTGCAAAAATTTTGGGGAATTGTGTAACGGTAGCACGACAGACTCTGACTCTGTTTGTTGGGGTTCGAATCCCTATTCCCCAGCCAAACTAAAATCCCGTCGGCAGACGGGATTTTTTATTATGTATTATTTGCTTTTTACAATTTATCAAATTATAGCTTTAAGCTTTTGTATAAGCTGGGAAATAATTTTAATAATATTGATATATGATTTTTATTGACAAATAGAAGTATCGTGCTATAATATTGTTAGTTCTATTTAGGGAACTACTTGACCGCTCTGTTAAAGAGCCAAGGCCATACGGACAGCCGGGTCAACTGCCGAAAGCAACTTCGGTTGCGTTATTGATTGCGTAAAACCGCAAATTTTATAAGTTGGTTACTATAAACCAAAATGTGTACCCTGTACACAGCTTGTGAAACGGTCAATAATAGAGTAGTAAAAGTAGTTCTTGCTATATAGGCTCTAAAAAACGGAATAATTTATTATCGGTATTCGGTAGTAAACTAAACTCCTGAATAATGACTGTTTTCGTGTGTTGCGGGTATACCGCAGCACATTTTTTGTTATAGGAGGTTTTTTATGGGTAACAAAATGCAGCTTTACGGATTCAACAATCTTACAAAATCGCTCAGCTTTAATATTTATGACGTTTGCTATGCCAAAACCGAACGCGAACAGAAGGATTATATTGCTTATATTGACGAGCAGTACAATTCCGAGCGATTGACGAATATCCTCTACAAACTTACCGAGATGATAGGTGCCACAGTTTTAAATGTTTCAAAGCAGGACTATGAGCCGCAGGGTGCAAGCGTAACCTTCCTTATAGCCGAGCAAAGCATGATTACCAACCGCAGCGGCGATACGGTTGTATGCCATCTTGATAAAAGCCATGTTACGGTACACACCTATCCCGAATATCATCCGGAAAATTGCATAGCCACGTTCAGAGTTGATATAGATGTTTCTACCTGCGGGGAGATAACGCCGCTGTCAACCCTTGATTTTTTGCTGGACAGCTTCGATTCGGATATTATAACCCTTGACTACAAGGTACGCGGGTTTACCCGTGATGTCAACGGTAAAAAGCTGTTTATTGACCATGAGATTACCTCTATTCAGGACTATATATCAAAAGAAAAGCTTGCAAAGTATGATGCTATTGATGTGAATGTCTACCAGTCAAACATTTTTCACACCAAAATGCTTATTAAGGAGGTCAATCTTCAAAACTATCTGTTTAATACCGATGTTTACGAAATTCCTCCGCGTACAAGGCTTGCCATTACCGAAAATTTAAGACGGGAAATGATAGAGATTTTCAGCGGAGCCAATGTTTATTACGGAGAACGCAAAGAATGAATGAGCAAAACATAGCGCCCCTTTATGAGGCTCTTGAAAATTTTAAATCCATGCGGATTGTACCTTTTGACGTACCGGGTCACAAGCGCGGCAAGGGAAACGAAGAGCTTTTGAAATTCTTGGGCAAAAACTGCCTGACGGTTGATGTAAACTCAATGAAGCCGCTTGATAACCTCTGCCATCCCACAGGGGTTATAAAAGAAGCGGAAACGCTGGCGGCCAAAGCCTTCGAGGCTTCGCAAGCCTTTTTCATGGTAGGCGGTACCACTTCATCGGTTCAGGCAATGATTTTATCCACGGTTAAGAAAAGCGAGAAGATAATTTTGCCAAGAAATGTGCATAGAAGTGTTATTAACGCCCTTGTTTTATGCGGGGCAATTCCGGTTTATGTAAATCCCCAAACCCATCAAAGGCTTGGCATTTCACTTGGAATGAGCATGGATGAAGTAATAAAAGTCATTGAAAAAAACCGGGATGCAAAGGCGATATTGGTAAACAATCCGACCTATTACGGGATTTGCTCCAATTTAAAGGTAATCACCCGTATTGCGCATAAGAACAATATGAAGGTGCTTGTGGATGAAGCGCACGGTACACATTTTTATTTTGGAGAGAATATGCCTGTATCTGCAATGGCTGCGGGAGCGGATATGGCTTCGGTAAGTATGCACAAGTCGGGAGGCTCCCTGACCCAAAGCTCATTACTGCTTTGCGGGGAGAATGTTAATGCCGATTATGTAAGGCAGGTTATCAATTTAACCCAGACCACCAGCGGTTCTTATCTTTTGCTTTCAAGCCTTGATATTTCACGAAGAAACCTTGCCTGCAACGGCAAGGAGATATTCAGGCAGGTAACCGAGCTTACGGAATATGCCCGAAATGAAATTAATCATATCGGTGATTACTACGCCTACGGCAAGGAGCTTATAAACGGTGACAGCATATATGATTTTGACC
>JBMNVM010000031.1:0-11724 GCA_050946805.1 Acutalibacteraceae bacterium
CTTCATTTTACAATCTGTCATAAAATAGAAAAACCGCTTGAAAGACCGGTACTACATTATTATTTTTTTCAATAAAAGCAAAATTAAAATATGGGCAGGATAGAAAACATAAAAGGCGTATTTAAGGGTCTTGCCCTTTATAAATCCTCTTTTGTTGTTATACAGCCCTGTTAAGAAAATAGCGCTCCATGCCGCATATCCGCCTGATAAAAATGGTAAAGAACAAACAATTTGATAAAGTCTTTTATTCCTTAACAGATATAGCAGCACAATTAACAATACGCCCTTAAGCCCGTAGTCAATCCTTGCAAACGAAACTATTAAAATAATTGCAACGCAGCAAGGAAGCTTAAATAAATTTCCTATGCTGCTTTCCAGAATATATAATAATATCACGCCGAAGAAGAGTGTGAAATATATGTTTTGAGATCCCGTAAAAAACACATTTTTGCCATTCATAAGGTTGTATGGAATTTCGGAAATCAGGGCAAATATAAAAAGAGAGGCTGCGTATTTTTCCCGTCTTCTTGTATAAAAAAAGCCTTCGGATATTAAAAAGCAAAAGAGTGGGAATGCAAGCCTTCCGATTTTTCTTAATATGAAATATAACGTGATGGATTTGCCGAGCAGCGTAAACATAGAAGTGTTGAAAAACTCAGATTGGCTACAAAGCACCAATGCGGCATGATCAATAAACATTGATATAACGCTATTAATTTTAACGCACTTCCGCTGAGGATTTTGTATTTATCTATTGAAAGATCTTGCACTTTCATATGTATCTTCCTTAAAAACCAATTTATCTGCCTTTAAAATATAGCATTGTTGTGATTAATTGTCAACGAAAGCGGCCATTTAGATTCGTTGTTGTCGACAATCAGATTACAATTGTGTATAAAAATGCCGTATTCGGTGGTCTTTTCATTCGCTTTAATCTGTTTTTTATAAAGTAATTTTATAACCCCAAATTTTAAGCAAAACTTGGGGTTATTTTTCAAATCGAATTACTTGGCTTTTTAGACAGCCGTTTTTAATTGCAAAACCTTGACATTTAGTCGGGCGGGGATTACTTTTTAATATCCTTTAGCGCTTCTTCCATCTGCTTGTGAATAATATCACCAAGCTCTACGGTGTTCATGCTTTCATAAGTTTCGGCGTAAATGACATCAAGCAGCCGAAAATCCACAACCGTTTTTCTGCGAAAAAGATTTTTAGGTATGCTTTTTGTGTTATTAAGCACGCAGACCGCCACCGGCGCCTTTGATTTTAAGGCTATTTTGAAAGAACCGTTGCGGAAAGGCAGCAGCTCGCCGGTTTTGCTTGTGTAGCCTTCGGGGAAAAGCCCGACTGAGTGTTTATCTTCGGTCAAAAATTTAATTGCCGAAATTATGGTTTTTGCCGCCTCTCGGTCATTTTCCCGGTCAATCGGCAGGCAATCAAGTCTGTGCATTGCCTTGGCGTAAAGTATCTTTTCGGTGTAAATATCCTTTTTGCCGATAAAGCTGATATTATAATCCGGAAAGGCCAAAAGCATTATTACCGGGTCAAAATCGTGCTGATGGTTGCAGACAAAAAGCATTTTTTTGTCTTCGGGCAGCTTTTCAAGGCCACTCGCCCTGATTTTCACCCTGCCGAAAAAGGCGATAAGCTGAAGTGAGTTGATTACCAGAAATCTGAAAAAAGCCTGTCCGCGCCCGGGTTTGCCATTTAGATTGGTAGTGGCAATCATTAAAAGAAACACCGCTGCCTGCAAAATAAGCAAAACAATTAAAATCCCCAAAACCAAAAGCGGTACCAACCAAACGGAATAGCTTTGACGGAAAATCTCGAAAAAATTGTTTAAAATTAAAACTGCCGCCACGCTGATTATAAGGTAGAGTCGTAATGCAAACATAAATTTTCTCCTAAATTTGCTTTTTTAAAATGGAGTATTCATCGTCAAACCTGTAATAGAGACAATTATCGGTATGGCGGTTTAAAAAGCGCCACATATCGTCCTCATCAAGATGCGCCAGGCAGGAATAGGAATCGGTTTCATAGTTGTATACATAATTTACACAGTCTTCACAAATTGCTTTCATTGTTATACCACCTTAAAATTTGCTTGTAAATTTCGCCTTTTTTTAAGCCGGTGATTTTCGCCGCGGCAGCCGCGGCGGCGGAGGTAGAATGATTCTCATTCAAAAGCTTTGTGGCAATTTTAACTGCATCTTGCATGGTGTACTCCACCTTATTTTCTGCGGCACCTGAAACAATAAGGACAAATTCGCCTTTGGGGGGATTTTCGGTGTAGTATTCCACCGCCCGACTAAGGGTGGTGCGAAGGACAGTTTCGTGGATTTTGGTAAGCTCTCGCGCTATGGCAATTTCCCTGTCGCCAAAACACTCCAGCATATCCTTTAGCGTATTTAAAAGCTTGTGGGGAGCCTCGTAAAAAATCATGGTACGCTTTTCATTTGCGATTTCGGCCAAGTGCCGGCGGCGACTTGCCTTGTTTACCGACAAAAAGCCCTCGAAACAAAACCTGCCGCCGGGCATACCCGAAACCGCAAGGGCGGTAACCAGCGCGCAGGGGCCGGGCACCGCTTCGATTTCAATGCCCATATCCCGCGCCTTGCGCACAAGCTCCTCGCCCGGGTCGGAAATGGCGGGCATTCCCGCGTCCGACACCAAAGCGCAGCTCTCGCCCTTTAAAATACGCTCAAGTATAAGATTTCCTTTTGTGTTTTTGTTATGCTCATAATATGAAAGCAATTCTTTTTTTATGTCAAAGTGGTTTAAAAGCTTTATCGTTACCCGCGTATCCTCAGCCGCGATAAAATCAGCCTTTTGCAGGGTTTCAACCGCTCTTTTGGAGATGTCCCCCAAATTGCCGATAGGCGTGCCCACAACATAAAGTTTTCCACTCATTTAAAGGTACGCCTCCTTATACGCGCCGTAAATTTCTATCATTTCATCCGACAGTCCGCCGTTTTCCTCTATATAAAGCATCGGTTCTATTCTAAGCCCGGTATTTCCTCCGCGCCTGCCTTCTATAAGTACTAACCACGGCTCCTCGCCCTTTCGCTGCGCCACAAGCCGCAAGCGTTTAGGCTCGACCTTATGTTCGTGCATAAGGCAGATAAGCTCGGCAAGCCTTTCGGGACGGTGGCAAAGGCAAAGCCTGCCGCCGGTCTGCAAAAGCCTGGCACCCACAGATATAATGTCCCTTAAGGTGCAGGCCACCTCATGGCGCGCTATCATGTCAATTTTGTCGGGGTTTTTAAGTCCGGCATTAGGCGCCTTATACGGGGGATTGCAGGTTACAAGGGTATGGCAGCCAAACTCCACCTTGCCCTTTAGATCTTTCAAATCGGCGTTTATTACCTTAAAATTCTCGATTCCAAGCTCCTTTACGGTAAGCGCGGCAAGCTCGGCAGCCTCGGTGCTAATATCCACTCCGATAGCCGTTGCAAGCCTTTCATCCCGTAACATTAAAAGCGGAATTATGCCGCAGCCGGTGCCTAAATCGACAAGCTTGTCCTGCTTTTTTGCTTTGGCGAAATACTTTAGCAGCACCGCATCGGTACCGAAGGTATGATGCGGCGAAACATTGACGAAAAAGCCGTTGCCAAGCGGCTCTTTTTTTATACCCTCGACCATTTTACACCCTGCGGGGTATCCTCTAAAACAATGCCCATTTCCTTTAGGCGATCCCGAATTTCGTCAGCCGTTTTAAAGTCCTTAGCCTTGCGCGCGGCAGTGCGTTTTTCGATAAGCGCTTCAATCTCACTGTCAAGAGCGTCGGTCTTGCGGTTGTAGACAAGTCCCAAAACATCTGTCAGCTGGTCGAAAATATCGGCACAGGCGGCAAGTCCGTTTTTCTTTTCGCCGTTATTTATAGCGGTGTTGATATCCCTTACAAGGCCGAATAACGCCGCCAATGCATCAGCGGTATTGAGGTCGTCCTCCAAGGCATCGATAAACTCTTTTTTTCGCTGCTCGATAAAGGCGGGGATCTCTCCTCCGTCTTCTGCGTTTTTAAGCGCAAAATCTATATTATCACGGCAGTTGTAAAGCCTATCCAAGGCGTTTTTGGCCTGCTCGATAATTTCGGTAGAATAGTTTATGGGGCTTCTGTACTGTGAGGAAATCAGGAAATAGCGGATAGGCTCGTACCCGTACTTCTCGGCAACGTCCCGCACGGTAAAGAAGTTGTTAAGGGATTTGGACATTTTGTGGTTGTCAACATTAATAAAGCCGTTGTGCATCCAGTAGCGGGCAAATTCGCAGTTGTTGGCCGCCTCGCTCTGGGCTATTTCATTCTCGTGGTGGGGGAATATCAAATCGAACCCACCGCAGTGAATGTCAATGGTCTTGCCTAAAAATCTGCCGGCCATGGCCGAGCACTCAATATGCCAGCCCGGCCTGCCCTTGCCCCACGGGGAATCCCAGTAAGGCTCGCCCGGCTTTGCGGACTTCCAAAGGCAGAAATCCATCGGGTCTTCCTTTAATTCGGTGGAATCGACACGCTCGCTGGCGCCGGCCGCAAGCTCCTCAAGCGGCTGATGTGAAAGTTTTCCGTAATCTTTAAACTTTTTGGCTCTGTAATAAACATCCCCGCCCGAAACATAGGCGTATCCGTTTTCAATTAAGGCGGAAATTATACGCTGAATTTCTTCTATGTTCTCTGTAGCCCGAGGATGAACCGTAGCCTCGCGGACGTTAAGCCCCTTCGCATCAACCCAGAACTCCTCAATATACCGCTTTGCGACCTCGGGTACGGTTATTCCCTCCTCGTTGGCCTTGTTTATAAGCTTGTCATCTATGTCGGTAAAGTTCTGAACGAAATTTACCTTGTATCCGCGCCACTCTAAATAGCGGCGCAGCACATCGAAAACGCAAAGCGGTCTTGCGTTTCCGATGTGAATATAGTTGTAAACCGTGGGGCCGCAGGCGTAAATTTTAACCTCGCCCTCGGTTAAGGGTATAAACTCATCCTTGCTTCTTGTAAGGGTGTTGAAAATCTTCATTTTAACTCTCCTTTTTGGCTTCAAGCTGCGCAATTCTCTTTTCAAGATTATCCATTCTCTGCTTTACCGGGTCGGAAATATTGACCTGATCAAGCGTGGCGCGTGGTATAACCCTCTTTCCGTCCTGACGTACAACCCTTGCCGGCACTCCGACAACGGTAGAATTCGGGGGAACCTCCTCGAGCACTACGGCGCCCGCCGCGACACGTGAATTGTCGCCGATTTTAAAAGGACCCAAAACCTTCGCGCCGGCAGAAATCATCACATTGTTGCCGATGGTGGGGTGCCTTTTGCCTGTGTGCTTGCCGGTACCGCCCAAGGTTACGCCCTGATAAATAAGTACATCGTCGCCTATCTCGGTAGTCTCGCCGATAACCACCCCGTGGCCATGGTCAATAACCAGTCTTCTGCCGATTACCGCGCCGGGGTGTATTTCAATACCGGTTTTTCGGGCGGCCCGTTGGGAAATCAAGCGCGCCAAAAAGTAAAACCCGTGTTTGTAGAAAAAGTGCGCCCGGCGGTAAGCTCTTATGGCCTTGAAACCGGGATAAAGGAAAAATATTTCCCAGTTGCTTTTTGCCGCAGGATCCCTGTCGCGGAAAGCCTTTATATCTTCTTTAATTCTCTCAAACAAAGCGGAAAACCTCCGTAAACTTATTTTGACGGATTAATATAATCCTTGCTCGAAGTCAGGTAAATAATACCTGATATGGTACATAATACGGCGGAAATCCAGAAAAGTATACAAATAATTATATCAGACACAGCAACAAAGGTGCTGATTGAAAGTCTAAAATCAAAAATCAGGGTGAAAGCAAAAAGCGCAAAGATTATGCCAAGCATCTGGCTTACCGTTTTTATTTTGCCCCACATATTTGCGGCAATGACCTTGCCGCCCGAAGATACCACCACAAGCCTTATAGAGGACACCATAAACTCCCTGAAGAGCACCAAAAAGGTAATGGCGGTAATTTGCCAGCAGATTGTGTAATTCTTGGCGTAGACACAAATAAAGCCTAAATACGCGGCGGTTGTAAGCATCTTGTCGGCCAGCGGGTCCAAAAATTTGCCAAAATCGGTAATAAGATTATACTTTCTTGCCAGCTTGCCGTCAATCATATCCGTAAGGGAGGCGGCGATAAAAAGCACCAGCGATACAAGGTAATGGTAGGGGAAATTTATAATCATTGTTGCCATGAAAACAGGTGTCGCGATTATTCTTGCTACTGTCAGCTTGTTTGGTGTATTCATTCTTCCAGTTCTCCCAACAAATCGTATTCAATGCAGTCGTTTACCCTTACTTTAACATATTGGCCGATCACCAGCGGCTTTGGGGACATAAAGAATATTTTGCCGTCCACATCCGGCGCGTCGGCCGGCGTTCTGCCGAAATAGCATTTAATATAGTCGTCCCAGCCTTCTATTAAAACCTCGGTAACCGTTCCGATCTTCTCCTCGTTTTTCTTTGCGGCTATGACCGACTGCATATCCATTATATTCTCAAGCCTTGCCTCTTTGGTCTGCTCGTCAATCTGGTCGGGGTAGTCCGCGGCGGCGGTCTCCTCCTCGGCAGAGTAGGTAAAGCAGCCAAGACGGTCAAAGCGCATTTCCTTTATAAACTCCGCCAGCTCGCTAAACTGCTCCTCGGTCTCGCCGGGGAAACCGGTTATAAAGGTGGTGCGCAGAGTAATCTCCGGTATTTTTTCTCTTATTTTGTTAATAAGCGCCGAAATGGTTTGACGGTCGCCCTTGCGGTTCATTCTTTTGAGTATTTGCCCGTTTACGTGCTGAAGCGGTATGTCAAGGTACTTTACAAGCTTATCCTCGCGTTTTATTGTGTCAAGCAGCTCGTCGGTAATTTTATCGGGATAAGTGTAAAGGGTGCGTATCCAGTGAAGTCCTTCAATTTTGCAAAGCTCCGACAAAAGCTTTGGCAGCATGGGTTTTCCGTATATATCCATACCGTAAGCGGTGGTGTCCTGCGCCACGACTATAAGCTCGGTAACGCCGTTTTTTGCAAGCTGTCTTGCTTCACTTACGCAGTCATCAATCGTGCGGCTGCGAAGTCTTCCCCTGATTTTAGGTATTGCGCAGTAGGTGCAGCAGTTGTCGCAGCCGTCGGCAATCTTAAGGTATGTGCTAAAGGGGTAGCCGCCTAAAATCCGCTCCCCGTTTAAATCAAGCAAATTTTTCTCTCCAAAGCTGTTTTTGCGTTTGCCCTCAATGGCGTTTACCGTTATTTCGGCAATACGGCTGTTTGAGCCTATGCCGACACAGACATCAACCTCCGGAATTTCTTCGGTAACGTCGTTCTTGTAACGCTCGGCAAGACAGCCGGTAACGATAACTGCCTTGCAGTTGCCTTCGGTTTTATATTTAACGGCTTCAAGAATATTCTCAATGGCTTCGGCCTTGGCCGATTCGATAAACCCGCAGGTGTTTATGATTATCGCATCCGCCTCGGATTCTTCGCTGCAAATTTCAAGGCCGTGGTTTTTAAGTGTCGCCAACATCATCTCGGCATCCACCTGATTTTTGGGGCAGCCAAGGGATACCATACAAACTTTATACATTAACTATTCCTCACAAATTTCAAGATCTTCAAAGTATTTATTAAGTGCGGTCCTTACCGAATCATAGGAAAAACCTTTCCGCACAAGCGCTGTGTAAACCTTTCGGTAGCCGTCCTCGGCATCAAGCTTTTGGGCATAGCGGCTTTCAATCAGCTCCAAAAGGCGCTCCTCCTCGTCGACATCGAAACCGTCCAGCACCTCTTTTGCCAGATTATAAGGTATTCCGCGGTTAAGCATTTTGGCAATGGCCTCCCGTTTGGAGGATTTGCCCTCCAAAAGATGCTCGGCAAGCCTTTCGGCGTAGCGGCGGTCGTCCACAATGCCTCTTTCAACCAGTCCCGCCAGAACGCCGGCGCATACCCGTTTATCAAAGCCCTTCATTACAAGCTTTTCATAAAGATTTTTTTCAGAGTAGTCCATACGGTCAAGGTACCATAGCGCCCTTGACCTTGTGCGTTCATATTCCGATTTAAAACGAAGGTCGCAAAGCTTTTCCTCATCGATATCCGTACCCTCGTAAAGGGCGGCTTCAATGCAGACGCTGCGGTCAAGCAGAATTTCGCTGCCGTCAGTAAATGTGATTAAATTCATATGTTGTTTTTGCGGTTTAATTTCGGCTATCGTCATCCTTCATCAACTGCAATATCAATATCTATGCTTTTTCTGGGGCGGTTTATCGGCTCTTCGGGCATGATTTCAACCACATCATCCGCCGAAATATCCTCGGCACTATCGGGCAATGCGGCACCGTTATTCACCCGGGCCATAATTTTTTCTTCAATTTCTCTTGCAAGCTCGGGGTTGTCCTCGAAAAGCTTTTTGACGTTGTCCCTGCCTTGTCCTAAGCGGTTATCGCCGTAATAAAACCATGCGCCCGACTTTTTAAGCACGCCAACCTCCACGCCGGCATCCACAATTTCGCCGATATGGCAAATGCCCTTGCCGTATAAAATATCAAATTCCGCGCTCTTAAACGGGGGAGCTACTTTGTTTTTTACAATCTTTACCTTAGTGGTGGCGCCTATTATCTGATTTCCATCCTTTATAGGCTCGCCCTTTCTTACCTCCATTCGAACGCTTGAATAGAATTTAAGCGCGCGGCCGCCGGTGGTAACTTCGGGGTTGCCGTACACAACACCGATTTTTTCACGAAGCTGATTTATAAATATTGCGGCACAGTTGGATTTGGCTAAAGCTCCCGCCAGTTTGCGCAGAGCTTGAGACATAAGACGTGCCAACTGTCCCACATGGCTGTCCCCCATGTCGCCGTCTATTTCAGCCTTGGTTACAAGCGCCGCAACCGAGTCAATAACCACAAGGTCAATAGCACCTGAGCGGACAAGCGCCTCGGCAATTTCCAAAGCCTGCTCGCCAGAATCGGGCTGGGATACTAAAAGCGAGTCAATATCCACACCCAAATTCGCGGCATAGACCGGGTCAAGGGCGTGCTCCACGTCGATAAAGGCCGCGGTGCCGCCTATTTTTTGGGTTTCGGCAACACAGTGCAGCGCAACGGTGGTTTTACCCGAAGATTCGGGACCGTAAATTTCAATAATTCTTCCCCTCGGTATTCCGCCAATGCCTAAAGCGATGTCAATCATCAGCGAACCGGTTCTTATATGCTCGATATGCATATTCACATTTTCGCCAAGGCGCATAACGGCCCCCTTGCCGAATTTCTTTTCTAACTGCTCCATCGCCGTTTTGAGGGCTTTTTCCTTTTCCTCAGACTCAACTCTTCGTACAGGAGCCTTGCCTTGAACCTTTGAAGCCATTTTTTGTTCCTCCGTTTTAGTTAAGATTTGTATTTTTTATTCCGGATACCGCGCGGCCTATACCGCTAAGGTCTTTTTGAATGTCAACCTTCGTATAGCCGGCGCAAGTTAAAAGCTGTGCCACCGTTGCCGACTGGTCAAAGCCGGTTTCGAAAACCATGGCGCCGCCCTCTTTAAGGGCGGAAGTATAATTATTTATTATTGCCTTGTAAAATTCAAGACCGTCATCCTCTGCAAAAAGGGCGGATTCCGGCTCGAACTCAACCTCGGGCGAAATTATTTTGGGCTGCCCCTTTTTTATATAGGGCGGATTGCTTACAATAAGGTCGTAAAGCTTATCACAAGCCGCGCCTTTTAAAACATCCCCTTTTATTGCCACGCCGTTTTTTACCGAGTGGCGGCTTATGTTTTTATTTAAAAAGTTAAGCGCACAATCAAACTTTTCAACCATTGTAACAAAGGCATCCTCGCGCTCCTTCGCAATGGTAATGCCAATACACCCGCTGCCGGCGCAAAGGTCAAGTACCGCCGGTGATTCTATGTCCTTTAAAAGGGTTAATGCCTGCTGCACAACCGTTTCGGTGTCGGCTCTCGGTATTAAGACCCCCGGTCCTACAAAGTACGGCCTGCCGAAAAAATCCCATTCCCCGAATATATACTGAAGCGGATAGCGTACCTTTCGCTGGTGGAGAATTGCTATTAAATTATTCTGCTCAAACCTTGTCAGGCGCCTGTTATAGTCGGTAAGTATCTGCGCCGAAGATAGTCCCGTAATATGCTTTATTATCTGCTTCGCTTCAAATACATAATCTTCAATTCCAGACTCTTTAAGGCTTTTTTTTGCATGGTTGTAGCCTTCAAAAATGGTCATTTACTCTTCCCCTTCGGCAGCGGTGTTTGAAGTTTCATCAATATCATTTGAACTTCGGCGGCATTGTCTGAAGTATTGGCAGTATCATCGGCAATGTCAAACTCACAGCAGCCGTTTATTTTATCCACGCTGCGGTCAACGTCCGGCTACTTCGGCTCGCAGGCCTTAAGGGCGGCTATCGCCACCTCAATCATGCCGTCGTCCGGCTCTTTGGTGGTAATCCGCTGCAGCCACAGCCCGGGCGCCGAAATTATTCTGGTAAGGGTATTGTCGTACCTTCCGCAAATTTTAAGAATTTCAAAGCCGACACCGCAAACTATCGGTACCAGCAGTATTTTAATTACCACCCACAAGGCGGCAAGGCTGTAAACCACGGGGAATATTATCTGCACAACGGTGGAGATAACAACGCTTACAAGTATCATCAAAATCATAAAGGAGGTTCCGCATCTCGGGTGAAACCTTTTTTGTTCACGAACGTTTTCAACCGTCAGCGGCAGCCCCTTTTCGTAACAGAAAATGGTCTTATGCTCTGCACCGTGGTACATAAATACCCGCCTTATCTCCTTCATAAAGGAAACAAGCCAGACGTATGCCACAAATGCCGCAAGCTTCAAGCCCTGCTCTATGAATGAACGGACGATTTTTGGAAACTCGGTTTTAAACAACGCTTCAAGTCCGCCCACAACAAGGCGGGGTATCAGCATAAAAAGCACTATCGCAAGGGCAACGCCCAGCACCGTACCCAAAAGCAAAACAAGGGTAATAAGGCTGTTTTGCTTTTTCTTTTCGGATTCGGTTTGATTTTCCTCTTCAAGGTCGGTAAGTCCCGATTTGTCGGCCGACAGCATAAGCGCCTTATATCCGTTTATCATTGATTCGGCAAAGGCAATAACCCCCCGTACTATGGGGATATTTAAAATTTTATATTTTGTGCGAAGACTTGTGCCTTCAAGATAGGTAATGTCTATCTCTTTGCTGGGGGTTCTGACCGCCAAGACCGTTTTTTCGGGGCTTTTCATCATTATGCCCTCAATAAGCGCCTGACCGCCGATGGATGTGTATTTAGCCATTTTCTTCTCCTTGATTTGTATTTTGGGGTAGCTCGTTTGTTTTTTCCTTTTTCTCGTTTTCCGGTTCATACAGCGGTAGAACTATGGTAACAGTAGTTCCGGCGCCCTCGGTGCTTTCAATAAACAAAAGCCCTTTATGCTGTTTTATTATCTCGTCGGCCACCGCAAGACCGATGCCCGAACCGCGAACGGCGTTTGTCGCCTTATAGAACTTCTCCTTTACGCGGTCAATATCCGCCGCCGGTATTCCGATACCCGTATCGGCAATCGAAATTCTGACACAGCCTTCCTCTTTAACCTGACTGATAAGAACCTGACCGCCGCTGTGGGTGTATTTAACCGCGTTGTCAATAATATTTATAAAGACCTGCTTTAAGCGGTTGGGGTCGCCCAAAACCTCAAGCGATACCGCGGGCGGAT
>JBMNVM010000032.1:0-11563 GCA_050946805.1 Acutalibacteraceae bacterium
ATTTTTGTAACTTTTCAAAAAAATAGCAATTGTTTTAAGTGGTATAATGAGTTATAATATGTAAAATTAACAAAATAAGGAAGGGTATTAAATGCTTATAGATTTTCATACACACTGTTTTCCGGATGAAATAGCCCATAGGGCAGTAGAAAAGCTTTCCATTGATTCGGGCGGGCTTCAAAACTACACCGACGGTACATTAAACGGATTAAAGGATCTAATGCAAAAAACAAATGTGGATACGGCGGTAGTTTTGAATATAGCAACAAACCCGCACCAGCAGAAAAAGGTAAACGACTTTGCCGCTTTTGTTAACAGTCTGGAAGGCTTTATTGCCTTCGGCTCGGTACATCCCGACAGTCCCGATGCGCTTGAAGAGCTGGAGCGAATCAAGGAGTTAGGGTTAAAAGGGTTAAAGCTTCATCCCGATTATCAAAGCTTTAACGCTGACGACCCGAAGCTAAAGCCCATTTACAAAAAAATATCTGAACTTGAGTTTATAACCGTTTTCCACGCCGGACACGATTGCGGTTTTCCGCCTCCCTACGGCGGAACCCCCGAAAAGCTGCTTGGCGCCCTTAAATGGCTTGATTGTCCCGTTGTCGCCGCGCACTGGGGCGGCGCGGGCTGCTATGAAAAGGTTTTGGAAACTTTATGCGGCAATGATTTATATTTCGACACCTCGTTCGGCTACTCCTCTATGCCGAAATATTATGCCCTAAAGATAATAGAAAAACACGGGATTGATAAAATGCTTTTCGGAACCGATGCCCCGTGGCACACAGCCGAGCTTGAAATGCGGCTTATTGACAGCTTAAACCTTACAAAAGACGAGGCAGAAAAAATTACCTGCAAAAATGCAGAAAAATTACTCACTATATTTGATAAATAGTATTGACAAAAAAGGTCGAATTTGGTATATTTTTGTTAGTATCAAATATAGGGCTTATTCTTATTGACCGGCTTTTCAAAAAAAGCCGGTTTTTTAAGGGGACGCACCTGCAAACGGAGGAATATGTATGAAATTGGTTTACGGTGTTAAGGACAAACCAGGGTTCGGACAAACTATCGTTTTCGCGCTTCAGCAATTACTCGCGATTCTTGCGGCGACTATTTTGGTTCCGGCAATCATCAAAAACGGAATGTCGCAGTCGGCCGCGTTATTCGGCGCCGGTGTCGGCACATTGATTTACCTTTTGTTCACACAATTTAAAAGCCCGGTTTTCCTGGGTTCGTCATTCGCTTTTTTAGGCTCCATGGCTGCGGCCTTTGCGGGCGGTGTTTCCGCTTCTTTAGGGTTTGCAGGTCTTATAATCGGAGCCTTTTTTGCTGGCCTTGTTTATGTGGTTATTGCCATTTGCGTTAAATTTGTTGGCGTTGGCTGGATTAATAAGCTTATGCCCCCGGTTGTAATAGGACCGACAGTTGCGATTATCGGACTTTCCCTTGCGGGCAACGCTATAAATGATTCGGTAGGCGTTGCGAGGCAAGGTTCTACTTTTGTGATGAACGCTCGCGCAGGTGTCAGCCTTGTTTGCGCGCTTGTTACTCTTTTCGTCACCATCATCTGCTCGGTTTTCGGAAAGAAAATGCTTAAGATGATTCCTTTCATTATGGGTATTGTCGCCGGCTATCTTGTTGCTACAATATTCACCCTTATCGGCAACAGCACCAGCAACGAAGCCTTGAAAGTTATAGATTTTGGCGCATTCAGCAATCTTCAGTGGATTCCGGACTTTACATTCATTACGGGATTAAAAGGATTTAAGGAGCTTGACGGCTCATATCTTAGCACAATTGCGGTAGCCTATATACCGGTGGCATTTGTAGTGTTTGCCGAGCATATTGCCGACCACAAGAATATTTCTTCGATAATTGAAACCGACCTTCTTGTAGAGCCCGGCCTTCACAGAACATTGCTTGGCGACGGTGTAGGTTCCATGGTCGGCGCATTTTTTGGCGGCTGCCCGAACACTACATACGGTGAGTCCATCGGCTGTGTCGCCATTTCAGGCAACGCTTCCATACGTACCATTTTCACCGCAGCAATACTTGCCATTGTTACTTCCTTCCTCGCTCCCTTCATTGCATTTCTTTCTACTATTCCCGCATGCGTTATGGGCGGCGTTTGTATAGCGCTTTACGGATTTATCGCCGTAAGCGGTCTTAAAATGCTTCAGGGTGTCAATCTTGAGGATAACGCGAACCTCTTTGTTGTATCCACAATTTTGATAAGCGGTATCGGCGGACTTTCCCTTACCTTCGGAAAGATTACGCTTACTTCCATAGCCTGCGCTTTGATTTTGGGAATTATTGTAAACCTTGTATTGTCAAGAAAAAAGAGTGAAGATTAAATCAAAAATATAGGTAGTCCGGCCTTTGCCGGACTGCCGTAAATTTATATTCTTTAAGGAGTCCTGCAGCAATGCAAAATGTAATTATATTAGACCATCCGCTTATTCAGCATAAAACAACCATTCTGCGCCAAAAGACCACCTCCAACAAGGAGTTTCGCGAATCGGTTGAGGAAATTACCATGCTGATGTGTTATGAGGCTTTAAGGGACCTTCCGCTTGAGGATGTAGAAATAGAGACCCCCATAACCAAAACCACCCAGAAGATGATTAAGGGCAAGCCCCTTGCCGTTGTTCCGATTCTCCGCGCCGGACTGGGCATGGTAAACGGTCTGCTTAATTTGGTTCCGACAGCAAAGGTCGGCCACATTGGCATGTACCGTGATGAGAAAACCCTTGAACCGCACGAATATTATTGCAAGCTGCCGGCCGATATTGACCAGCGGCTTATCGTGGTGGTTGACCCCATGCTTGCAACCGGCGGCTCGGCTATTGATGCCATTTCGCAGATTAAGTCCTACGGCGGCAAGCACATAAAGTTTTTATGCCTAATTGCCGCTCCCGAGGGCATAAAGGCGCTTAACGCCGCCCACCCCGATGTTGAAATTTACTGCGCCAATGTTGACGAATGTCTTAACGAGAACGGCTATATCGTTCCCGGCCTTGGTGACGCGGGCGACAGAATCTTCGGAACAAAGTAATTTTTAAAAAATTTACCATACTAAAAATGCAACCGCCGGTAAAGCTTTATCGCTTTTCCGGCGGTTTTTGTTACATTACTAAAACCGAAAATACAGTAAGTATTATTAAAAACGAAAAATTAAAGGCCGAAAACTCCGAAATATAGCGCATGGTCTTCCCGGGGTACTTCGAAGTGTATTCGCGAAAGGTTATAAGGCTTGCCAAGGAAGAAATAAGGGTGCCCACCCCACCGATATTTACCCCCGCAAGAAGAGCCTGGTAATTGTCGGTGAACCGGGACAGCAGAATTGCCGAGGGTACGTTGCTTATAAACTGGCAGGACAGTGCGCTGAAAACTAAGGTGCTTTTCCCGAGCAGGAAGGAGAAGAATTCCCTAACCGCGCCGATTCTTGCCATATTGCCGGAAAAAACAAAGAAAAAAACGAAGGTCAAAAGCAACGGGTAATCAACGCTTTTAAGTGCCTGCCTGTCGGCGAAAAAAAGTGTAGGCACAATTACTATAAGCCCCAGATAATACGGAATACCGCGAAAGACTATCGCAATGGAGAGTATAAAAAGCAAAAGATAAAGCACCGTTCTTTTAGGCTCAAGGCTTACTTTTTCGTCGCAAATAATCAACGGCTACGCCTTTACGAAAATTATGCGGCAAATAGTAATCAGCAGCACCGAAAGGGTAAAAAGCGGCAGCATTATTAAAATAAACTCACCGTTTGGAATATTGAATTTTGTGTACAAATAAAGGTTTTGCGGGTTTCCGAAGGGTGTTAACATTCCGCCGAGGTTTGCGGCAATATTCTGCATTATAAAGGTAAAGGACATATATTTTTCCTTGCCGGTTGTGGACAAAACCAGAAATCCGAGCGGCAAAAAGGTCAGCAGCGCCATATCGTTTGCTATCAGCATTGAGCCGATAAAGGTAATGTAAACAAGCGCCAAAACGCTCATGCGTGCGGTGCGGAAAACCCGAACGATTTTGCGGGCCAAAATATAGAAAAAATTGATATTTTTAAGGGCGCAGACAACCGCCAGAACAAAACAGGCAGGTAAGTGTCTTAACATCAAAATAATTTAAATATTCATGGTCAATGGGGATTATAAAGCAGGTAAGCAGCGCCGCGCAAAAGGCGATACACATTACCGTGTTTTTCTTAATAAATTTATTTACAGGCGCCGCAAGGGTGCCCTTTTTTATGACAATTTTTCTGTTTACTGCGGCAGTTGCCAAAGCAATTCACCATTCCTTTTATTTTGAAAACACGCCGTTCATAATGAGTAACGGCTAAAATCCTGCGGTTTCGAAGTCCTTTGCACCGCAAATTTAAACTGCGGCCGGCGGTTTGCTCAAGATAAACACGCTTCACCCGAATACGGGTAAAGCGTGCCTTAAAATTTTAAGCGTAACGCTTGGCGCAACGTGCGTATTATACCACACTCTTTTTAAAATTGCTACTAATTTTTTTCGAAAATTTACGGTGTAGAAAAAGATCTTTAACAGGCATCAAAAAACCCGCCGAAATTACCTTCGTGCGGGCTTTTATCAGCTTTTAAACAAAAATCTCGTTATTGTATTTTGTGGGCAGCCCCTCTTTATAGAGATGCCCGTCCCCCGAATACTGAAGCAGGGTGGGTAAGCTTACACCGTCATTATCCGGAAAGTGAATAACCGTCATGCCTGTGTGGATGTAAGAAAATTTTATAAAAACCGGGTAGGGGATATCCAGTATGTAGGACAGGAAGGCGCGCGAAAAGCCGTCATGCGCGAAGAAGGCTATTCTTTTGTCGTTGGGATTTTCGGCAATATACTGGCGGTTTTCAAGGTCGTGCCTGTACCCCAGGGATTCAAGAAACAAATCGGCGTTTTCGCCTATTCGCTCCATACCGTTAGCGACATTCGTTTCCGAAAAGGCGTTATGTTTATACCACTCAAACCCCATGGAGATTACCCGATCGGAATTCATGATTATGCGCATCTGCTCCGACTCAAAAATCCACTTTCTTTGGTCGTTCTCGAATACCGTAAACTCCCGCCACACGTAGTTTTCATTACTCCAGTCGAGGATATCGATTTCTTTTCCGGTTATATCTGCAAGAGGTGTGGCTGTTTGTATTGCGCGGTTTGAGCTTGACGAATAAATTTCATCAATGTCGGCAAGTGCCAATCTTCTGCCAATGGCCTCGGCCTGCCGTTTACCGAGGGCGGTCAGCTTATCCGGACTGTAAACCGGATCGCCGTGGCGTATTAAATATAATAACATTTCTTCCTCCCAAACAATAAAATTAAATTTTTAGCCGTTTGAGTGCGCGACCAAAGGTCAAATTCGGAATTTTACCGCTTTTGGCGTTTGCCGTTTAATTTGAAAAATATAATTCCCCTAATATTAATATGCGCGCTATAAAGAAATGTTTCGTTTTTTAAGGAATAATTTTAAGCTGTCTTAAAATTTAATTTTGGGAGATTTTATTAAAGCCCGGTTTTAGCGGTAAGCTTTGTCCGTTTATCTTAATTTCCCCCGCCTTGTCCGAGTAGACCACCCATTCATTCACAAATTTGTCGGCAGTTTCGTATCCGTTTGAGCCGTAAAAGCAGTTATAATAAACCGTCCGGTTCTGTGCAATATGTATAAAGGCCTTGCCGAAAACCGTTTCGGTAAGGCATTTAAAATGCTCATGCACGTCATTGTCGCAGCTGCCGCCGTAGTCCCTGTCAATGCTTTCGCGAGTCTTTATTGAGCGCAGGTACTGTATCCCCGGGATACGTCCGTCCTCCTGTCGGTACCAGTCGGAAATCATCGGCAGGTACTCCTCCCCGACCGTTACCTGTTCAAACAGCGGGTTTTCACGGCTGCTGCCCTTTGCCAAACGAAGCCCCGTAATGCACGGGTCTGCGACATAGCCCCAATGGAGTACTCCGTCTTCGTCAACGCACTGCATACAAGCACCAAGCGTATCCATGGTGTCTTTCAAGTACTCAATCTTACCTGTCAATAGGTAGAGGTAATATGTGGCGTAATTTTTCCAGCTGGTCCAGCCGTGGGGCATATTAAGCATATTTTCAAAGAAGTTAAGGTCATACCTTGCCTCCCAAAAACGTGCCGTGCAGCCTCTTGTGCGGCAGTCAGGCAGTATTTGCTGTTCAAGGCAGCGGTGCTTCTGTATAATTATTTCGGCAGCCTTTATAAGCTTTTGTTTATATTCGCCGTCATCAAGAAGGGTGGCAAGGAAGGCAAGCTGCAAGCTCTCGCAGGAGATCATGCCGTCCTCAAAGGTCATTTGACCTTCGGTTTCGATATTGTCAAGCAGTTTTAATAGATTATCAATTGCCTTAAGGGCACTGGCGTAATGTGTCTCTGCTCTGTCGTCGTACCCTGCCGCCTTTTCGGCCAAATACAGCTCCAGCATGGATTTGGCAGGGTAAATTACGCAGGTATAATGCACTGTGCCGTTGCGGTAGCTGCCGTCTTTCGCCTGAAAACCGATCAGCAGCTTTGCAAGGTCATTAGCATAATCAAGGTATAAAGTATCGCCCGTCAGCTCATAAAAATCCGCAAGCAAGGACAGCATGCTTGAAGTGTTTTGAAGCCTGTTAATATCGGTCTCTTTGCGCATTTTTAAAATACCGTCCACCCTTTCGGTCATGGCATTAAAAACCTTTTTGAAATCGGCGCAAAGCGTGGCGGTGTATTCGTCATTTTTGATAATTTTTGCATACTCTACCCGAGAGAAAAATCCGTACCAGCTCTCGGCATGGGTGCCCGGCTTCTGCTGGCATATTTCCGCGCTTTTTCTGGCGCAATCAAGGTAATAAAACCAGTCTTTGCGGACATATACCGTAATCTCGGCAAAGCCGTTTTTATAAATTTTATTAAGTCCGCCCTTAAGCGGTTTATCGTATATTTTTCCGTTTATCAATAGCTCCTCGCCCGCTTCAAGGGTGAACTTGTTGACCTTTGGCACCGAAATTTTTGCATATTTTTCTACAAAGGCGAAAAGCTGTTCCTCGTTTTCGGGGCAGAAATAATAAAGCTCGAAAGTGAGCGGTTCGACGCCAATGCTCACGGGAGAGGACGGGTGTCGCTCGGGTTGTTTTGCTGTGTTTATAAAATCAACCGTGCTGGTGTAAATTCTGTGTCCCACATCGCCGTCGGCAAGGCGGTTGTACTCGTTTTTCCACGAAACAATTTTGGAAGGCGAACAGACCGACAGCATTTCCCCGTTCGGGGTCATAAAGCAAGACCAAAAGCCGTTTTTCTCGCACCTAAGCGCGGTCGGGAAAAACTTGTCGTTCCAGTCGGGGTATTTGTCCATATATGTATCAATTCCAAGCCTGAAGCCAAGGCGTTTTAAATTAATATCGGTCTTGGAGCTTATTTCGATCCTGATTTTTAGAATATCCTTTTGGAAGCTCTCGCTAACCGAAAAATCTATTCCAAATTCCGTAAAGCTACCCGTTCTATATTCGATTACAGCCGTTTCCTGTTCGGTTTCGTAGACAAAACCTCTGCCATACTCATCTGTTCTGAAGGTTTTATAAATTTTTGATTTTTCCATAATAATTTCCCCCGCTGGCGTAAAAATGTGAGTTTTTTAAAGTATATCACAATAGTTGCCATAATAAAAGAGTGCATCTTAGATTTGCGTTGTTTTCTTGAACCTCAAGCTTTAAAATTCCTTACCTTTAAAGGTGATACACAAAAATACTTTTTAAAGGTTACGGCAAAGCTCTCCCTTGAGGAATACCCGAGCATTTCGGAAATTTCGGCCACCGGCAGCTTTGTCTTTTTAAGATAAAAAACCGCCTGCCTCATACGGGCTTCGCTTCGCAAATCAACAGCGTTTTTATGATATTCGGAAAAAATTATTCTTGAAACCTGGCGCGGTGTTAAGTACATGTCATTGCAGATACTACGGTAGTCTTTTGTTGATTGAAAATATAATTGAACAGCCTGGTCAAGCTCGATTAAGGTTTCATAATACTTATCCTTTTTAGTAAATTCAAAGCGGCCCTCCGTCAAAAGCGGGTGTTCATAAAGGCGGGCGGCAATATCAATGAAAATCAATGATATTATGTTTTTCAATTTCTCCCGCCTAAAGAGCTTGTCTTCGACAAGGCAGGAGTATATGTCCTTTAAAACCGCGGGGTTGTAGGATGTAATATACGATTCTTTCAAAGATAGCATTTGAGAAAAAATGCGGTATGTATCAAGCCGGCTGTCCTGCGGCGTTATTTCACGAATTATAAAGGGTATGCTAAGGCGGTTGTAGGATTGCCCTGCTATCACATCGTGGTAGACAAGCGGCGGCATTATGCAAACATTCTGCGAGGAGATTTTTCTTACTCCGAAATCTCCCGATATTGCCGCCTCGCCCGTCAGGGCTATAAAAAGCTCGGGGAAGGGGTGAAGGTGGGGCGGTGTAAGCAAAGGGCTGTTGCTTTTATAAGATTTTTCATTTTGGAAAAAGGTGAATTCCGCATTCCCAAATATAAAGCGGTTCAGTTCCAAGCATATCCCCCCGATTCAATATGATTTAAGCATAGTATAGCATAGTATTTATAAACCGTAAAGACACTTTCTAATGAAATTTGTTGATTTATTGTATTGATTTTTATATTTTCGCTGCTATAATTTAGGTAATTTAAAAGCTTTGACCGAAAACTCTTAATTTGCAAGTCGGAGGCTTTCATGAATAAAATAAAAATCCCCCTGCTGCGTTTTAGTTTGCCTGTTTTGTTGATGGGTATTCTTATAACATCAGCCGCGATTTATTACCGCCAAAGCTGGATTTTAGTTCTGCCTTTGTACGTTTCCCTTTTTGTCATGATTTTGTCTTCGCAGGTAAACCGGTATTCTTTCCTTGTGGGCGGACTTAATTCGATTATCTACTCCTTTGTTTTTTTCCGTTTCGGTCTGTACGGAATGATGGCTCAAGCCATTTTACTTTCCTTCCCGCTTCAAATAGTTTCCTTTGTGCGCTGGAACAAAAATTTATACAAGCAATCGGTCTATTTAAAGAAACTGACCAAAAAACAACTGATTGCGGTCTTTGCCGTATTTATCATCGCATGGGTTTTAATGCATGCCGTTTTAAATAAACTGCATGCCAGCTATGCGCCGCTTGACAATACAATTACCCTTTTTGGGATATTAACCACCGTTTTGGCTATGCTCGCCTTTATTGAATATACATATCTTTCGGTTATTAACGGCTTTATCCAGATAATTTTGTATGTTCAAATGATAAAGTCAAACCCGCAGCAAACTATCTATCTGATATTTTCGGTTTATTCTTTGCTTTGCATTATAGTGCAATTTATCAATGCGAAAAAGCTTTATTCGCTTCAGAAAAATAAGTCGCCAGAATAATATGAAAGGTAGAACTTTTTATGAAAATTATCAAAATCGGAGCACCGCAAAAAATAATGCGCAACAATCATAGCAAACACAATTATTTTGCTTGGCCGACCGCCGCTAGACTTCAAAACGGCAAAATCGCGGTTGTGGCATCGGGCTATCGGCTGTCCCACGTCTGTCCGTTCGGTAAAACGGTAATATCCTTCAGTGAGGATGAGGGCGAAAGCTACACAATCCCCGCCCCCGTAATCGATACGGTGCTGGACGACCGCGACGGCGGAATACTTGCCTTTGGCAAAGGCGGCGTAATGGTTACTTCATTCAATAACGCCACCGCATTTCAAGAAAGCGTTATAATTAAAGATATGGAGGCAAGGCAAGGAAAAAAGGGTATTTGGGACGATTATAAGCTTGCCTATCTTCGCACGGTTTCACCGCAAGAAGAAGCTGAAGCATTAGGCTCGCACATACGGATAAGTAAAGACTTTGGCACCACCTTCGGCGAACTTATTAAAAGCCCTGTAACCTCTCCCCACGGCCCTTGTGAACTTTCAGACGGCACAATATTATGGGTTGGCTCGAAATTCGGAAAGGTAAATGAAAATGAAAACCGCATTAAAAGCTATAAAGTAAACCCTGACGGCAGTTTTGAGCATTTAGGCGAAATTGAAAATATACCAGGCCTCTACTCCGCAGAGCCGTATGCAATCGAGCTGCCGGGCGGGAAAATTATCTGCTGCATTCGTGCCGAAAATGAAAACACCTTTACGACATATCAAAGCGAATCCTACGACAAGGGAAGAACATGGACAAAGCCGCGCCGAATTTTAAACGATAAAGACGGCGCGCCCACACATATTTTAAGACTTTCAAGCGGCGTTTTGATCGCCACCTACGGATACAGGGTATCTCCCTTCGGTATAATGGCCATGTTCAGCACCGACGAAGGCGAAACGTGGGACACAAACCATGAAATTTACAATAATAACGGTGTTTCGGCCGATATTGGCTACCCCTCTACCGTCGAACTTATGGACGGTTCTTTGCTGACTGTATTTTACTGCCACCCGAGAAGCGAAATGCCGGCGGTTATAATGCAGCAAAAGTGGAAATTAAAAGTTTAAAATCAAAGCTGCGGCAGGTATAGGACTTACCGCAGCTTTTTACGTTTCGGTTAATTTTGTAAAAATCGAAACCGCACTGCCTTTTGTCAGATTACCACTTTACAAATTTTCCATATCCGCCTTGGACATATCGTTCTGTAAATTATCGCGCGCGAGGTCGTTATCAATAGCCCCATATATCGGCGGAATCGGATCCTCGATATATGGTTTTTCAAAAACCGGATTATCCTCGTGCGGTCTTGAATGAAATACCTTTTGTGCCGGAGCTTGAGTCCCCTCAATTATCGGTCTGGCCTTTTCTTTCCCGTGCTTGGCCTTTCCTTTAATTTCCGGAACCGGAGCAACAGAATTGTGATCTTCAAATTTCTCTTTTTCTTTATGCGTATTGTAACGGCGCATTCCTTGCTTTGCCAAAAAAAATCACCCCTTTTAATATTTTATCCCGCAAACATATTATTATAAAAAACTCTAAAAATTCTTAATTTTAAATATCCGAAAATATGTTTTATGAACAGGGGCTTAATTGCAACTGGCCGAAAGAGGATTTTTTTCTCTTAATTTCAACTATTAAAAACGAGCTTTTTTGTAAAAGAAAAGCCGGCATCTTCGATTTTCTCGAAAATGTCGACTTTTTTGCCGGCTTTTAGCCTATTTTACAAGCGGAAAAATCACAATATATAATTTGCTATCAAAGTACTTATGCGACGAATATCAACTTTTGATTTGAAATCGAACTGCAGTACTCTTCCATCGCTGAAAGTAGCAATAAGTTCGCTGTCAATATCCAGTAGGCCTGCAGTTTCAACTCCAAAATATTGAATCTTAGAATATGGGTATGAGAAATACGAGGTTTTTTACCGGTAATACCCTGAACATTTATTACAAAAATGCGTTTGTTTGTAAAAATCACTTGATCCCTGATAGTCTTAAATGCGGCAATAATTTCCTCGCCATTAGCCAATAACTGGTTAACTTCCGCTCTAACATCAGAAATGTTGATTTCTTTGAGATTTAATAATTGGGAATCAAGTTT
>JBMNVM010000033.1:0-11475 GCA_050946805.1 Acutalibacteraceae bacterium
CGTCAAGACCGGTAATCTCAACCGGAACCGACGGTCCTGCCGACTTAACCTCGATGCCGTTTTCATTGGTCATCATTCTGACACGGCCGACCGCCGTTCCGGCAACTATAATATCGCCGGTGTGCAGTGTTCCGTTCTGTACAAGGAGTGATGCCACAGGGCCGCGACCCTTGTCAAGCCGCGCTTCTATAACAATACCCTTCGCGCGTCGGTCGGGATTGGCTTTAAGCTCCATGATCTCGGCTATAAGCAATATATTTTCAAGCAGTTTGTCAATACCCTGGCCAGTTCTGGCTGAAACCGGCACGCAGATGACATCGCCGCCCCATTCTTCGGGCACCAGCTCATGCTCGGTAAGCTGCTGCATGACCCGTTCGGGGTTGGCGTCGGGTTTATCCATTTTGTTTATGGCAACGATTATCTGAACCTTTGCCGCCTTGGCGTGGTTTATAGCCTCAATGGTCTGGGGCATAATGCCGTCGTCGGCCGCGACAACCAGCACCGCAATATCGGTAGAATTGGCACCTCTTTGGCGCATGGAGGTAAATGCGGCGTGGCCGGGCGTGTCAAGGAAGGTGATTTCGCTGCCGTTGCAGTTTACCCTATATGCGCCGATGTGCTGGGTAATTCCGCCCGCCTCGGTCTCGGTTACGGCGGTGTGACGTATGGCATCCAAAAGCGAGGTCTTGCCGTGGTCAACGTGTCCCATTACGCAGACTACCGGACTTCTGGGCTTGAGATTTTCGGCGTTGTCTTCTGTATCATCCATAATTTGCTCCTCAATGGTGACAACCACCGCTTTTTTGATTTTGGCGCCCATTTCGGTAACAACAATTTCGGCAGTGTCGTAGTCGATAACATTGTTGACCGTTACCATCATACCGAGCTTCATCAAAACCTTAATAACCTCGGCCGCCGTCTTTTTGAGCGCGGCCGCAAGCTCGCCTACCGTAATTTCATCGCCGACCGTAACGGTTATGGGTGTTTTCTTTATGCGCTCAAGCTGCAGGCGGCGCATCTTGTCGGCCTCGGTCTCGCGCTTGGCGTTTTGCGGACGGCGGTAGTCTTGGGATTTCTGCTTGATTTTCTGCTTCTTTGAATAATTATCCTTCAAAACGTTTGCAGGAGCAATCGTTTCGTACTTTTCATTGTATTTATCGATATTGATGTTTGTGGTGCGGGTATCAATGTGCCGAATCTCTGCAGGGCCGCGCTTGGGTGAGGCGCCCGGCTTTTTATCCTTCTTTTGTGAAATGAAGGGTTTGGGATTGGCCGGCTTCGATTCCTCTACCGGTGCCTCCGCTTTTACTTGCGGCGCTTTTTCCTCAACCTTTGCCGGTTCCTGCTTTTCGAGCCTGCTTTCCGGCTTTGGCTCCTCCGCTTTGGCCGGCTCGCTCTTTTTGGCGGCTGCCTTTTGGCGGGTCTTTTTCTCGGCAGCGAGCTTTTCAGCGGCCGGCTGCTCCTCGAGCTTTGCGGCAACCGGTTGTCCCTCGGACTTTTTGGTGTCATTTTTGGCCTTTTGGGCGGCAGCGGCGGCCTTTAACTGCTCAAGTATAGCCATCTGCTCGGCAAGCTTCTTTTGCTTTTCGGCCTCGCGCGCTTTTTGGGCTTTTTTTCTTGCCTCCTCGCCGGTGGCAAAGTAAGGTTCAAAGCTTTTCACCTCATGGTCAAGGGTGATTTTATTGAACACGGCAGCGATTTCCTCTTCGGACAAAGTCATGCTCGCTTTCTTCTCACTGTTGCAGGCGGCGTTAACCACCACCAAAAACTCTTTTGAGGTCATATTAAAATCTTTTGCAAGGTCACTTATTTTGTTTTTATTGGTCATCAAGAATTTCCTCCTTCAATGATTCGGCGAAACCGTGTTCGTTTACGGATATTATACCGCATTTACGGCCTACTGCGTTTGATACGGTCTGTATGTCCAAACCGTCAAGAGTCATAACCGGAATACTGTATTTGTCTGCAATAAAGGTTATCTCTTTACGGCTTTTGGCGGATATGTCGCAGGCTGCCAGCACAAGAAATGCCTTCTTTGCCCTTACGGCGGCCGATGCTGCTTCAAAACCGAAACTCAGCCGTCCCGCCTTGGCGGCAAACCCTAAAAGTGTAAGAATTTTATTCGCCACCCGTTTCCAACTCCGTTTCAAGCCGCTCATATATGTCGTCTGACACAGGTGCCATAAAAGCTCGGGAAAGAGCGTTGGATTTTTTTATCTTTTTAAAGCACTCGGGGTTTCTGCAAATATACGCCCCTCTGCCGTTGCGTTTGCCGGTAGAGTCCAGCACTATTTGATTGTCAACCGTTCTGACAATTCTTATAAGCTCTCTCTTTGGCTTCATTTCTCTGCAGCCAACACACATACGCATAGGTACTTTTTTTGTTGCCATAGATTACTCCTGTAAAAAAATTTATTCGCCGAAAAATCCGCTCTCGGGATGAATATCGATCTTCCAGCCCGTAAGCTTAGCCGCAAGGCGGACATTCTGACCCTTGTTTCCAATGGCAAGGGACAACTGGGATTCGGGTACGGATACCTTGCAAACCTTCGGGTCGGTGCTTTGAATCTCCACCGAAACAACCTTTGCCGGAGAGAGTGCCTCGGAGACAAACTCAACCGGATCTTCACTGTATTTTACAATGTCTATCTTTTCACCCGCAAGCTCATCTACAATGGCGTTAACCCTCGCCCCCTTCGGACCTATGCAGGCGCCGACGGCGTCAACCTCGGGGTCGGGCGACCAGACCGCCATCTTGGTTCTGGAGCCGGCCTGGCGGGATATAGACTTAATCTCAACAGTACCGTCAAAAATCTCGGGTACCTCGGCCTCGAACAACCGCTTTACAAGCCCCGGATGGGTGCGGGACAGCATTATTTTGGGGCCGCGGTCGAAGTCCTTAACGTCTACGACGTAAACCTTTATATGATCTCCCTCATGCAGTACCTCGTCCGGCACCTGCTCAAGCTTCGGAAGTGTTGCTTCGTAATTGCCGATTGTAACGGCGGCGTTGCCGGTCTTCGGGTCAACCTTTTGAACCACCGCGGTAACCAGCTCACGGTTATGTTTTTGGAATTCCGCAAGGGTTTGATCCCTTTCGGCCTCCTTTACTCCCTGACGGAAGTTGTTCTTTGAATTTTGTGCAACCACTCTTCCGAATTTTTTAGGATCGATGGGTATATCGACAAATCCGCGCTCTATGGAGGTCGGGTCTATCGCCTCGGCAGCCTCCTTTGAAATTTGGGTGTAGGGATCATTCACCTGATCTACAACCGTTTTTCTGGCGCTGACGGTAAATATTTTATTTTCCGGATCAATAACGCAGGAAACTATATCATTTCCCCCAAAGTCCTTTCGCGCCGCAACAACAATAGCATCGGCAATCTTTTCTGCTATGAACTTCTGCGGAATACCCTTCTCCTGCTCCATAAGCCTTAACGCTTCAAAAAATTCGGAATTATCGTTTTCGATTTTGGTTGTCTTTCTCTTTGCCATTTTTTCTGTTTCCTCCAAATAAATATCATAAATCAATCTTCAAAATCGCACAAATAGGCCTTAGATATGTCGCGCGAACTGACTGTAACTTCGGTTCCGTTAATATCAAGCACGATATTTTCTCCGGCGGCGGTAATGATGCCGGTAAATTCCTTTTTGCCGTCTACGGCCTTGTATAGCCGTACAGTTATTTTTTTACCCAGCACCTTTTTAAAATGCTCGGGACGGATAAGCTCCCGCTCTATTCCCGGGGAACAAACCTCTAAAAAATAAGAAACATCAATGGGGTCGGCCTCGTCAATAATGGGGTCAATCGCATTGGATACGTTTGTGCAGTCGTCAATGGATATGCCTTCAGGCTTATCGATAAACACCCGCAAATACCACGAAGCGCCTTCCTTTAAAAAGCGGACGTCCCAAAGCTCGACACCTTCCGCCTCGACCGTGTCTTTTATAAGGCCGTATACCTTTTCCGCTACGTTTGCCAAAAACTCATCTCCAGTTTTGGTGCCGAATTTGCACCGAATTTTATTGTTTTCACATCTCGTAAAACAAAAGTGAGCGGGTCGCCCCACTCACCTTTCGTTCAATCTTTATGCATTATACCACACATATAACACAAAATCAAGGTTTTTTTGAATTTTTATTTAAGTGGGCGATTAAATTCTTTGCAACCGGCCTTGTAATGCCCGAAACGGCGGTAAGTTGTTCAATGTCGGCTTCCCTGATTTTTTTAATGCTGCCGAAATGCTTCATAAGCGCCGCCGCTCTTTTTTGGCCTACACCGGGGACTTTTAACAGCTCGGATTTTATAAGACCCTTTGATTGCAGGGATTTATGGTAGGAAATTGCGAAACGATGCACCTCGTCTTGAATGTTGGTAATAAGCGTGAATTCCCTGCGGTTGGATTTTATGGAAATATCCCCGCCGGTGGTCGCAATGGCGCGGGTTCTGTGCTTTGAGTCCTTTACCATTCCGAAAACAGGGACGTTTATCCCGTACTTTTGAAGAACGGGTACAACGGCCGAAATCTGCCCCTTTGCCCCGTCAAGCAGTATTAGGTCGGGCAGGGTGGCGAAATTCTCGTCCTCTCCCTTTTCATATTCGGTAAAGCGGCGGTCAAGCACCTCCGCCATGGAGCGGTAATCGTCCTGCCCCTCAAATCCCTTGATTTTAAACCTGCGGTATGCGGCTTTATATGGCCTTGCATCCTTAAAAACCACCATGCCCGCCACATTATGGCTGCCCGCGGTGTTGGATATGTCATAGGCTTCAATGTATCTGGGTGTAATCTCCAGCCCTAAAATATCCCTAAGCTCGTTTAAGGCCGTCATCTCCCTGCCGGTGCGCTCGGTTCTTTCGGACAGGTTTTCGGCCGCGTTGTTTAAGCACATCTTTAAAAGTTCGTACCATTCGCCCTGTTTCGGGTTTATAAGACTAACCTTTTTGCCGGCCTTTTCGCAAAGCCACTGCGCCAAAGCCTCAAAACCGTCGGTCGGCGCATCCAAAAGAATCCTTGACGGTATATCGCTTATTTGAAGGTAATACTGCTGCAAAAATTCCCCGTAAAGTGCTTCACGGTCGGTAAACCCTTCAAGGATGTAGTTCTTTTTATCCACAAGGCGCCGGTTACGAAAAATCAGCACCTGAACACAGGCGGTTTCGCCCAAAAAGGCGACCGCAAAAACATCCAGCTCCTTATGCTTAATGCTCACAACATGCTGGCGTTCGCGGATGCGTTTTATCGCGTTTATTCGATCCCTCAGCTTTGCAGCCGTCTCAAAATCCAGATTTTCCGCCGCATCATACATCTTCTTTTCAAGATTTTCAATGGATATGCTCTCGCTGTCCCCGCTTTTTATAAACTCCTTGGCGGCGTTTATATTTTCAAGGTACTCCTCAAGGCTTATTTTGCCCCTGCACGGGGCATCGCATATCCCGATATGGTAGTTAAGACAGGGTCGGCTTACAGTATCAAAATTACGGTTGCAATCGGGGATTTTGAAAATTTTGCGCGCCTCGTCCACCGTCTGCTTAACGACATAGGCCGAATTATAGGGTCCTATAAATTCGTCCGATTTGTCCACTTTGGTCGCCGTTTCTATTTTAGGCCATTTATCCGAGGTTATTTTAACGTAAAAATACCCCTTGTCGTCCTTTAAAAGAATATTATATTTCGGTTTGTGCTGTTTTATAAGCGAGTTTTCAAGAATAAGCGCTTCAAATTCGCTGCCGCAAACGATATATTCAAAATCGTCCACATTTGCGACCATTCTCAGCACCTTTTCGGTGTGCCGATTGCCCGAACCGAAATACTGGGTCACCCGATTTTTAAGCGCCTTTGCCTTGCCGATATATATTATTTCCCCGTCTTTGTTCTTCATAATATACACTCCGGGATTCAAAGGCAGTTTGTTAGCTTTACGCTTTAGCTCTGTAAGCTTTTTACTGTCCGCATACTGGTTCAAAAAAACACCGCCTTTTTGTGTATATTATTATTAATTTTAACAGATTAACGCATAAAAATCAACCAAAGCGGCATACTTGACAAAAAACCGCCACAAAGCTAAAATTAAAGAAAAAATTTGAGGTAAAATGCTTTGAAAAATCAGTTTACAAGAACAGAAATGCTAATCGGCAAGGAAAATTTGGAGAAATTGAAAAATTCACGGGTTGCGGTTTTCGGTGTCGGCGGCGTGGGCGGCTATACGGTTGAGGCGCTTGTGCGCGCAGGGGTCGGCACGCTTGACCTTATTGACAGCGACAGGGTGGATATTACCAACTTAAACCGCCAGATAATAGCGACCCACAGCACCATAGGCCGCCTTAAGGTGGAGGTTGCGCGCGACCGCGCGCTGGACATTAATCCCGATATAAAAATCAACACCCACGCGGTTTTCTTCTCAAGCGAAAACGCTGCGGACTTTGATTTTTCAAAATACGATTATATTGTCGATGCCATCGATAGCGTCACCTCCAAAATCCAGCTTATTTTAAAGGCAAAGGAAGCCGACACGCCGATAATAAGCAGCATGGGCATGGGAAACAAGCTTGACCCCACCCTTTTGCAGGTTACGGACATTTCCAAAACCTCGGTCTGCCGTCTGGCAAGGGTTATGCGGTACGAGCTTCGAAGGCGGGGAGTAACCCACCTAAAAGTGGTCTATTCAAAAGAACCGCCCATAAAACCGAATATCCCGGAAGGTGAGAAAATAGTGCCCGGAAGCATCTCATTTGTGCCGGCTGCCGCCGGACTTATCATCGCCGGAGAGGTTGTAAGAGAAATTATTTCAAAAAAGTATTGACAATTGTCGAAATGTCGATATAATAAAATTAAAATTTGCAGAGTAGACGGTCTTGCGTTAAGTGCCCGCCGGACGGGGAGTTGCCGACGGGACGAAGGAAGTCATTCCACGGTAAGGCTGTCGCATCCCGCTGCCGAATTAATATTGGATTATTGTACTCCTATTATTCGGAAAACGGGTAAAAGGAGGTTTTTTTATGGGTAAAAATTCAAACAAAAATTTAAGCAAAAATGTGCAAAGCCTGTGCCTGTCGGCCGTAATGGCAGCCCTTTATGTAGGGCTTGATTATCTGGCGATTAACGGAAGTAAGCTGTTTGGCGGAAGTTTAAAAATTTCCTTCAATGCCATACCGATATTTATTGTCGCGGTTTTCTGCGGTCCTCTGTGGGGTACCGCAACCGGCTTTGTAGGTTCCTTTATTGCCCAGCTTTTAACCTACGGCTTTGACCAAACCACCATGTTATGGGTCATACCGTCGGCAATAAGGGGATTGGCCGTGGGGCTTCTCTTTATCGCCTTTAAAAGAAGTCTTAAGCCCTCAAGGCTTATTGCCATCAGCTGCATAAGCTCGGTTATTGTAACGGCATGCAACACGGTATCGCTTATTATCGCTGACAGACTTAAAGGTGTTTACACAATCGCTACGGTTTTGGCCGGTGTTCCCGCAAGGGTAATTACCGGAATCGCCACCGCAATTATAATTGCTTTAATGCTCCCCACAATTCTCGACTCGGTCAAAAAGATTATTAAGTTTGACCCGGTCAAAATATCGAATTAAAAGTTTTCTCCCAGATACAGTAAATGAAACTTCCCCGAACGATATTCTCGTTCGGGGAAGTTTCTGTTCTTTAAAGCTGTGAAATTATTATGTTTCTTAATATTTCATAATCGGCCTCGTTCAAAATACCGTCATTGTTAAAATCATAGGTGCGGTCGTACACGCCGGCGGCAATAGCTTTACGTATTCTTACAATATCCACCAAAGTAAAACCTATCGCAGTGGTTTTAACTCCCACCACAAAATTCCCTTTTAAGGACATAAGTGTTTCCATCTTAGTTGTCATAATATCCGTCTCCGTTAATATCCCACTTTACCTTTTGCGGGTTTTCGCCGTTTAAAAAGACCCGTATTCCTAAAATAAGGCCGTCATATTCGCTGCGCTCAATCTCTTCTGTGGAGGCGGTGAAATTGCCGTCCGACTTTGCAAGCTCGGTAATTTTGCCGTCTTTCAGGGTCTTAAAATACCTCATACAAGCCATCCCTCCTGCGCGACGCACCATACATGGGATGCGTTTGCCTTAAATTTATAGGGTATTTCAAGGTCGCGGTTTATTTCCTCAAAGGAGACGGTAACGCTGTACAGCCCGTTTGTTTCCTCAAGGGTGATATCGGCCGAAAAGCCCGAAGGGTCAAAGATTATACCGGTGTCCCCGCCGTTTTTGAGCAGTTCAATCTCTTTTCTTGTTAGCTCTATATTCAACAGGGCTATATTGATATGCTCCGTAGCGGAATTATAGGAATTGGTCAGTATATCCTCACAAAAGATTGCGAGCTTTGCCGGAACGAAATTAAGACCCGAAAGGCTGAAGGCCTCAACCGCGACGGTCGGTGTCCAGACCCCGTTTTGAACCCCTGTTTTGGCTGTTATTTGAATTTCCGCAACCTTTTTTGTCAGCTGATTAAAGGTTGTGCAGTTTTCCACATAAACATTTTTTAACTTTAAATTGGTTTTCAGCAGATCCCGCTGTCTTTTAATCTCGCTTAAATAATCGCTTATTGCCATAAACCCGCCTCCTTTGAAAGCTGCTCTATATCCACTCCGAAGCTCTTAAGCTCATCAACCGGCGGAATATACTGTCCCGAAAGGGTATAATCCTTGTACTGCCTCGCCTTTACAGACACTTCTTTGAAAGTATTAATAAGCTCCTTTGCCGAAAACCCGTAATGATTTTTCAGCACCCAAAGGTACAGCGCGTCAAAACTTATGCTGTCCGCCCTTTCGGCACGGTTGTAAAGTTTAATCTCCGATACAGTAAGGCTGTTGCTGATTATTTTAGCCAGCTTTTGGCTTACCCTCCGCGCCGGCGCTGTAGTTTTTATCATTATTCCGCCCCCTTTTCAAGCAGTTTGTTTATTACCGTATTTACCGCCTGTGCGGCCTCGGCATAAGTGCAGCCGAATTCACTTACAACAAGCGGTATTATCTCTAAACGCGGTTTGTGCTGCGGATGCATCTGACGGATAATAAAAGCAGCCACCTCGTTGCACTTAATACAAAGGGCATTTTCCCCGTTTTTGCAAGCGGTTATGAATATGTCTTGATTGTCACCGATTTTATGTTCTTTAGGTGTAAACAGCAGTTTAGGCATAATTACTCCTCCGTATTTTCAGTCAGAGTGAAAAAGTTCGATAGCGCAGTCTCAACGGCGCCTAAGCTGTTGCTGATGGCCTCGGCCACGGCTATTCCGCTTTGCGCGTTGGCGGAATTCGGGTTAAAGTAAAGGTCTATGTTGGTAATCTCGCCCGGGTCGCCTTTATCGCCCTTTTCTCCCTTTTCGCCCTGCGGGCCGCGCTCTCCCTTTTCACCTTTTGGGCCGGGCGGGCCCATCGGTCCTGCTTCACCGGGGTCGCCCTTGTCGCCCTTTTCTCCTTTAGGTCCGGTAGCTCCCATAGGACCTGGCTCCCCTTTGAAAAGCCCGTTGTCGGCATCATCCCGCACCGACTGGGCTATTTGGGAAGCTCTGCTTGCCAGTTCAATCAATTGCTGGTACTGGTCGGGTGTCGGCTCCGCGGGCGGGTCGCCGAGTGTATATCCGCTTTGCTTTACAGGGACAAAATCCCTTGTGGCTGTGGCTTTGCTGTCCCCCAAAACTCCGAAAACCGACACGTAAAACCCGGGGTATTTAAGCACCTCAAAGGGTATAAAGCACTCATCCTTGCCGCTGCAAAGCCTGTTATTTTCATTTAAAACAACCGAAACGGCGGTGCCGTCTTCAAGACTGAAAACGGCTGTTTTGGCATAACCCTCCCACTCTTTCGGGAATAAAAAGCGTATTTTATCGAACAGTACGCCGTCGGATACTGTGGTTTCCTGAACCTTCAATATGTTGTTGGGCAAAATTTCCGCACAGATCAATATAAATCCCTCCAAATTTTTTTACGACAAGATAATACACTAAAATATTTCGGACATTCTCCGACAAAAAAGAGGCTTGAAAATTCAAGCCTCGCAAAATTTTTAAAATTTAATAAAATAACCTGCCAAGTTTAATCTTGGCAGGTTTTGATTTACTCTAAAATATAAACTTCCATGTTTCGAACGCCGAAAGCCGTGCAGGCACCGGCCGTCTCCATAAACAGGTCAATACCGGTCGGGTGATTCTTTATAAATCCGCCCGTATCGGCAGCGACGGCATAGCCGTAAATAATCTTGCCGTCAGGTGATTTGATATACATCTTTGTGCCGTAAGGTATCACATTCGGGTTTACCGCAATATATCCCGGCTTCGGAGCCACTCCCGTAGAGCAGTTTTGACCGGTGTAGGTATAGGCGGTAGCCCTTAGAACCTTCTTTTCCTTGTATTTTACGGGATTTCCGTTCTTATCAAGTAAAATCTCGCTTTTCGGAGTGAGTACCGAAATACATTTTACGGCCGACGACGTTGTAACCGCCGAGGATTCGGACTTCTTCGTGCCTATGACTCTTATCGCCTCGACCGGTTCGCTTAAAACCTTGGTCTCGACTATGGTCTTTTCGGCCGAAACGCCGTTTACCAGCTTTTCTACGAACTTCACTTCGCGAAGACCGTCAACACCTTTAGTGGTAACACAGTCGTATCCGACAGTATATTTATCCGAATAAATAACCGTTGTGGTGTGCTTTATAGGCTCGGTGTAGCTGCCTTCTTTGTAGTCGATATCCACATAGTCAATATAAACCGTATCGGATATTTCGGTGGCAAGCGAAGGATATACAAAGTCGTTCTGATCGGGCGTAAAGCCGGCAAGCGCTAAGGCATCGGCCACCGTTCCGCCGGTAAACTCGACCGTTACGGTCATTTCCCCGCAGGTAACGTAAACCGGATAAGGCGTAACCGCCTTTTTATCCTGCGCAATATTAGCGGCAAAAGCATCGCTGATATTAATGGGATCAATATGGGCACTTATTCCAAATAACAATTTTTTGCCGGTGTAAATGGGATGTCCATATAAAGTAACCGCTAAGATGGTGAAGGCAGTAAATACGGCCAATCCACCATATCGCACCCGCCTGTTGCTGAAGAATTCAGCCAGGCGATACTTTAAATTCTTAATCATCCAATAACTCCCTTTTTTTGGCTTAATTGATTATGGCAAACCATTTTTTAAAGCCGGTTGCCATTATAGCTAATAAGAATAACTGTGTCAAGGACAAAAATTGATTTAATTTTGTGCAATATCACCAAAAAATTGTCAAATCCAAAAGGTTACAAAGCTGTAACCTTTTGCAAAACGGCCTGTTATCTGCCATTTAATGACAATCACATTGTGCAGATATACAAAATTTGAACTTTTTGGTGAATTACGACTCAAAACAAGGCATTTTGGAACTAAAAGTGGGGAATGAATACCGTTTTTAAAAGAATTTACACTAAATATAGTGTATTTTCAGCATTTAAAATTCTTTTATTTTG
>JBMNVM010000034.1:0-11465 GCA_050946805.1 Acutalibacteraceae bacterium
GCTTCGAAGGGTATGGTTCAGTGGGCAAAGGAAAATGTTGCGGCCACAGGGCTTGAAAATCCAGAGGTTCGCTGGCTTGTGGACGATTGCCTGAAATTTGTAAAAAGGGAAATCAGGCGAGGACATACCTATGACGCGATTATAATGGATCCGCCGTCCTACGGCAGAGGCCCCGGCGGCGAGGTCTGGAAGCTTGAACAGCAGTTGACCGAGCTTTTGACGGAGACCGGAAAGCTTTTGTCCGATAATCCTTTGTTTTTCTTTCTTAATTCCTACACCGCCGGAATTTCACCGACCATTTTAAACTATATGGTAAAAACCTATGTTACCAAAGATCTTGGCGGCAGGGTTTTTACCGACGAAATCGGTCTTCCCATAACAAATAAGGGTTTTTCCCTTCCGTGCGGGAATACAACTGTTTGGATGAATGATGATGAGTAATATTATAGAAATCAAAAATGTTTCATACGAATACACAGAGGATGAAAATGTTCATATTGCCGTAAAAAACTTGAATTTAAATATAGAAAAGGGCAGTTTTACGGTCATTCTGGGCCATAACGGGTCGGGCAAATCCACCCTTGCAAAAATGCTGAATGGTCTTAATAAGCCGACATCGGGCGATGTTTTTGTTGACGGTATTAATACAAAAGACGAGGACATGGAAATCGAGATAAAGCGCCGTGTCGGTATGGTCTTTCAAAATCCGGATAACCAGCTTGTCGCCTCAATAGTTGAGGAGGATGTGGCTTTCGGCCCCGAAAATCTGGGACTTGCGCCCGATGAGATTCGTAAACGTGTCGATAACGCGCTTAAGGCCGTCGGGATGTACGAATTTCGGAAATCCACACCGCATAAGCTTTCAGGCGGGCAAAAGCAGCGGGTTGCGATTGCCGGTATCATCGCCATGGAGCCTGAATGTCTTGTCCTTGACGAGCCTACGGCAATGCTTGACCCCGAAGGCAGGGCGGAGATTATCAAAGTCCTTGAAAAGCTCAACCGCGAAAAGGGGATTACGGTCATTTTAATCACCCATTATATGGAAGAGGCCGAAAATGCCGACAGGGTGATTGTAATGAACAACGGCGAGATTATCCGCGATTCCACACCAAAGGAAGTATTCAAGGAAGTGGAGCTTTTAAAATCGGTGGGGCTGGACGTTCCGCAGACGACCGAGCTTTTATATGCCCTTAAAAACAACGGATTTAAGGTAAACACCAATATAATTTCTATAAAAGAAGCAGCCGGCGAGATTGTACGGGCGCTTCATTTGGAGGAATAAGAATTTGTCAATTATAGAGGTTAAGAATTTAACCCATACCTATGGCGGAAATACACCATTCATCGTGGACGCGGTGCATAACGTGTCCTTCAGTGTCCATAAGGGCGAAATAATAGGTATTATCGGCCATACGGGTTCGGGGAAATCAACCCTTGTACAGCACCTTAACGGACTGTTAAAGCCGACCGAAGGCACCGTGCTTTTCGAGGGTGAGGATATTTGGAAAAATCCTAAGGAAATCAGAAAAATTCGTGCAAAAGTAGGACTTGTTTTTCAATATCCCGAATATCAGTTATTTGAGGAAACCGTTTTCAAGGATATTGCCTACGGCCCAAAAAACATGGGTATCGAGGGCGAGGAGCTTGACAGAACGGTTAGGGAAATATGCGAAATTGTCGGCGTAAAGGACGAATATCTTGAAAAATCCCCCTTCGATTTGTCGGGCGGGGAAAAAAGACGGGTGGCCATTGCCGGTGTTATGGCAATGAAGCCCGAGGTTATTGTCCTTGACGAACCGACCGCCGGCCTTGACCCGCACGGGCGTGAAAATGTAATGCAGATAATCCGCAGCTACAGAGAGGCCACAAAGGCCACTGTAATTATCATCTCCCACAGCATGGAGGATATGGCGGCTATCGCCGACCGAATCCTTGTTATGAACCAAGGAAAGCTTGAAATGTTTGATACTGTGGAAAATGTTTTTTCAAACGGCGAAAAACTTCAAAGCATCGGCCTTAACGTGCCGATTGTCACAAGGGTTTTGGATGAAATAAAAAACGCAGGCATAAAGCTTTCCGGCAACGCCTTTACGGTAGAGGGCGCGGTTGAGCTTTTAAAAGCTTTTAAGGCAGGTGAAGGCAATGCTTAAGGATATTACCTTCGGCCAGTATTTTCAAGCAGATTCGCCCGTTCACAAGGCCGACCCGAGAGTAAAAATCATTATAATGACAGCCTTTATCGTCTTTATTTTCATATCCGCGAATATTTTTTCGCTCTTGTTTTCCGCAGCTATTGTAATTACATCCATACTGCTGTCAAAAGTGCCGATAAAAATGTTTTTAAAAAATCTTAAAAGCATTTTGCCAATTTTGATTTTCACGGCTATAATCAATATGTTTTACGGCGAGGGCGGCAAGGTGATTTTGACCTTTTGGCGGTTTGAAATTAACACAAACGGTGTGTATCGCGCGCTTTTCATAGCGCTGCGCATAATTTTGCTGATTTTTGTAAGCTCGGTTTTAACCTATACCACAACCCCCAATGATTTGACCGATGCTATAGAGCGGCTCTTTTCACCCCTTAAATATATCGGGCTTAAAAACGCCGTCCATAACCTTGCCATGATGATGACAATCGCCTTAAGATTCATTCCGACCCTTATAGAGGAAACCGAAAAAATAATGAATGCCCAGAAGGCGCGTGGCGCCGACCTTGAAAACGGCAACCTAATGCAAAGGGTAAGGGCGTTAATACCCATATTAATCCCCCTGCTTATTTCTTCAGTAAGGCGCGCCTATGAGCTGGCAGAGGCGATGGAGTGCCGCTGCTATAACGGCGGAGAGGGCAAGACCCGCATGAAGCAGCTTCGTCTATCGATTGTTGATTTGTTCGTTTTTGTTTACATGGCAATATTTGCCGCAGGGGTTATACTTTTAAATATACTTTTTTAAGGGTTTTGTATGAAAAGAATTTTGCTGACATTACGCTTCGACGGTACAAATTACCACGGCTGGCAGGTTCAGCCAAACGGCATTACAGTGCAGCAGGTGCTTCAGGAAGGGCTTATAAAGGTTCTTGGAAAACCCACGCCGGTTACCGGCTGCAGCCGTACCGATGCGGGAGTTCACGCAAGAATGTTCTGCTGCCATATTGACTGCGAGGATAACATACCTCATGATGCTTTTCTGCGGGGACTTAATAGTGTTTTGCCCGCGGATATAGGCGTGATAGACTCAAGGGAGGTTCCGTCTGATTTTCACGCAAGATACAACGCCCTTTCAAAAACTTATGTTTACAATATCTTCAACAGCGGCAAAAAGGATCCCTTTGCGCTTCGATACGCATGGGGAATTGAGCGGCCGCTTAACATTGATTTAATGAATCGGTTTTGCGAAAAAATTGTGGGCACCCATGATTTTTACGGTTTTTCCTCATCGGGAAGAACGGTTACCGATACCGTCAGAACTGTAAGCGAGTGTTTTGTTATAAAAAGCGGCGATTATGTTAAACTTCAAATCACCGCAAACGGTTTTCTTTATAATATGGTTCGCATTATTGTCGGAACTGCGGTTGAGATTTCCGACGGCAAGATAAAACTTTGCGATATTGAAGGGATTTTTTCAAATAAAAATCGCGATGCGGCGGGCATTACCGCCCCGGCTAAGGGTTTGTTTTTAGAAAAATTGCTGTATTAAAAGGTGATACAATGCCCAAATATAAAAAAAAGCGCAGAAGCAGGATTTTTAGCACACCCAAAAGAGTGAGTAAGACTGCGGCAAAATCGAATTTTGACAATGGGGATATAAATATGACCCCTTCAAAAAGGCAAAAAGCGGCGCCCCAAAAACCGGACAATTTGCGTGTGATTACCGGCAAAAAGCTTGAGCGCCGCCGCAAAATGAAGGCTGGTTTTTGCTCGATTTTGGTAATAGCGGGGGTAATTACAGCGCTTGAATTTTTGCTTCCGGCAGGAATTATTCAGACATTTTCTAACCTTACCGCACTTTTGGGAACCGGAGGTTACCCCATTTCGGTTTCGGGCTCGCAAACGCTTGACGTTAAGCCTTTCGGCAACTATTTTTATTATTTATCAGACACCCATGTCGCCGCCTATTCAAATTCGGGCAAGGAATTGTTCTCCCATGCGCACGGGTTTGAGCGGCCGGTGCTTAAGGTTTCGCACGGCAGAGCACTGGTCTATGACCAAGGCGGCAAGCAGGTGCAGATTTTTGACCTTAAAGGGCTTAAAAGCCAGCTTGATACCGAGCAGGAAATTATTACCGCGGCTATTTCAGATTCCGGAAATTATGCGGTTACTACCTATTCCGAAAAGTACGCATCGGCGGTCAGCGTTTACAATAAGCGAAACAGAGTAATCTACGAATGGTATTCGGCGGGGGATGTTGTAAATAACGTGGCAATATCCTCAAACGGCAAAAAAATCGCTGTTACTACATACAATTCCGATTCGGGCGTTTTCAACTCAAAACTAAACATAATAAACTTTGAATCAGCCACACCGGAATTTACCAAATCCTACGAAAGGGAGATAATTTATGATTTGAAAAACAGCAGCAACATCCGATTTTGTGTTATAAAAGCCGGTGGAATTGATTACATTAAATGGTCAAAACATCTTGTCTCCGAGTACAAAAACGATTACAGAATTTCGCTTTTTTGCCCAAACAACGCTTTAGATGTTGCGGTTTTCTGCCGCGACAGCGACAAAACGGATAATAATATTGTTGTGTTTTCAAAAAACGGGAAGATAAAAGCCAATATCCGGTATAAAGGGCTTATTTCGGATATACAGTCTAAAGGGAGGAATATTTACTGTATTAACGATACCGAAATTTCGGTAGTGGATTTTGAAGGTAAATTGTCCCACAGCCTGCCATACGGTTTTGGTGGAAGTAAAATCGTAATCACCGCAACGGATCTTGTGGCGGTAGTATCAGACAGCGAAATAAAAAGTATTAAATTGGATGAAATGGGAGATAGGTAATGATAGCTGCGGTAATTCTTGATTTAATGATTCTTGCAATAATCGGTTTATGTGTTCTTGTCTCCGCAAGGCGCGGTTTTGTTCGAACCTTTATTGAGTTTGTGGGCATGGTACTGGTAATTTTGCTTGCAAACTTTGCCAGCACTCCTCTTGCAAATATTACATACGATAAATTCATGGAGCCTGTAATTTTACGCACCGTTGAAAGCACAATGAGCGAAAATATGGAAGGCTCTGCGAAGTTCGATGTTTCCAGTTTGCCCGAATTTACCAGAAGGTTTATTAACGAATCGGATTTAAATAGGTTCGAAACTTCGGTAAAAGATAATATAAATAACGGTGTAAACACGGCCGTTACAAATGCATCACAGAAAATGATTAAACCCTTGGTTTCGGGAATACTTTCAATGGTGTATGCGTTAGCGATATTTTTTATTTTGATGTTTGTGGTAAGAATACTTGCGAAAATAGCCAACAAACTCTTTTCTGTTCGGGCGCTTGGAAAGCTAAACAGCCTGCTTGGCGGAGGTATCGGCGCTTTGAAAGGCATTATTTTCGCTGCTATTTTCTGCCTTTTTGTTACCGTAATTCTTAAAATTGACAAAAACGGTTTTTGGATTTTTACACAGGAAGCGGTTCAAAAAACCTTATTGCTTAAATTCCTGACAAATTTATTGCCTTTTTAAGTTAGTTTAATTTTCCAAGGAGTTATAAAATAATGATGAAGCTTTGTTCCAAATGCAAGAAACGTCCGGCGGTTGTTTTCATGTCGGACATGTCAAATCCCAACATGGAGCCTAACGGTCTTTGCCTTGTCTGCGCAAAGGAGTTAGGTATAAAGCCGGTTGAAGATATGCTTAAACGGATGAATATTTCCGATGAAGATATTGAAGAGATGAGCGAGCAGTTCATGGATCTTATGGCGCTTGACGAGGAATCGGACGATCAAGACCTAAATGAAGATACCTTCAATTTGGGAACCGCGCCGGCAATTCCTCTCTTTAACAAGCTTTACGGAAATTTCACCGGACCCGCGCGCGAAAACGCGAATGACCAGACTGTAAAAGAGAATAATGAGAAAGCCAAAAAGAAACGCCATAAATTTTTAGAGCAGTATTGTACAAATCTTACCGAAAAAGCCCGCGCTGGTCAGCTTGATGTGATAATCGGCAGGGAAAAGGAGCTTTATCGAACCATTCAAATTCTCTCGCGAAGAAGCAAAAATAACCCGTGTCTTATAGGCGAACCGGGTGTCGGTAAAACCGCAATCGCCGAAGGCCTTGCTTTAAAGATTGCAAATAAAACCGTACCGGCAAGGCTTCAGGATAAGGAAATTTGCCTTTTGGATCTTACAGGTCTTGTCGCCGGCACCCAATTCAGGGGACAATTCGAAAGCCGGGTTAAAGGGCTTATAGAAGAGATAAAAGAAGCCGGAAACATCATTCTGTTTATCGATGAAATTCATAATCTTGTGGGCGCCGGCGACTCTGCCGAGGGCAGCATGAACGCAGCGAACATTTTAAAGCCTGCACTCTCCCGCAGTGAAATACAGGTAATCGGAGCCACCACATTTAAAGAGTACAGAAAGTATATCGAAAAGGATGCGGCTTTGGAGCGCCGCTTTCAGCCGATAATAATAGAGGAGCCCTCTCTTGCCGACACCGAAAAAATCCTTATGGGTGTCAAGGGTTATTATGAAGGCTTCCACAATGTCATAATACCCGACAGTATCGTTAAAAAGTGTGTTCTTTTATCCGAAAGATACGTTACGGATAGGTTCTTGCCGGACAAAGCGATAGACCTTTTGGACGAAGCCTGCGCTTGCGCCAGCCTTGAAAACAGGGTGATTGACGACCTGTATTTTGTAACCAAGAAAATCTCAGAGTATTCCATAAAGCTTGATGAGCTTGCGGCGAATATTGAAAATCCGGACTACGAGCAGCAGGCACTCATAAAAGCCGGATTGGAAAAATATAAAAAGCTGCAAGAAGAGCTTTGCAATAAGGCATCGCAGGTTCAGGTTACTGAAATGGATGTTGCAAAGGTAATAGAGCTTTGGACGGGAATACCCGCAACCAAAATTCAGGAAAGCGAGCTTAAGAAGCTAAGTACACTTGAAAATGAACTTAATAAGAAGATTATCGGGCAGGAGGAGGCCACCCGTCTGGTTGCGGCGGCGGTAAAGCGCTCGAGAATCAGAACCGGAAATATCCACCGTCCGGCATCCTTTATTTTCGTAGGGCCTACCGGTGTCGGAAAAACACAGCTGGTAAAGGTGCTGTCAGAGCAGCTGTTTGACACACCCGAAACCCTTATACGCCTTGACATGTCGGAATTTATGGAAAAGCATGCCGTATCCCGCATTATAGGGGCGCCTCCCGGATATGTCGGCTATGACGAGGCGGGGCAGCTTACCGAAAAGGTCAGAAGAAAACCTTATTCGGTCATATTGTTTGACGAGATTGAAAAGGCACACCCCGATGTGATGAACATTCTGCTTCAAATCCTTGACGACGGCAGAATCACCGATGCGCAGGGGCGCACCGTAAACTTTGAAAATACCGTTATTGTAATGACCTCCAACGCAGGAAGCGACAAAAACGAAAATCTTTTGGGCTTTGGCAAAACGGTTGCCGAAGCTTCCAAGGATAAGGCTATAAAGGCGCTGGAAGCCTTCCTTCGTCCCGAATTTCTTGCCCGTGTTGACGAGATTGTTGTTTTCTCCCCATTGTCCTTTGATTCATTTAAGAAAATTGCGGCGCTTATGCTTGACGAATTGGCCGAGGCCTTAAAGGAAAAACTTATTATCTTTAAATATGACGATTTGGTCTGCGAATACCTTGCCAAGAAGTGCGATGGCCACAAAAGGGGCGCCAGAGAGCTTCGCAACGCTATAAGACGTGAAATTGAAACCAAGGTTGTGGACATTATTATCGAGGCGGGCGAGGGTAACATCAGCGAAATATCCATTACTGCAAATGACGGAATTGTATTTAACCAAATGTAATGTTTTATCAATTTTTGCTTTACCGTAAACAAAGGCCTGCCGCAAAAGGCGGACAGACCTTTGTAAAAGCGGTTAAGTTCGGCTTTTCGGGGTATAATTATAACGGTGATTACTTTGAAAAGCAGAACAAAGAGAAGGTTATATAGAAATTTTAAAATATTCTATTTTCTACTTGTTTTCGGGCTGACATTTTTTTGCAGCGGCTATCTGTTTCTTAACAGCCAGCTTGAAAAAACAAAGGTATCGTTCAGAGCAGAATCGGTGCCTTACTACTCCCCGCTGCCCGAAAACAAAGGCGTATGTTTTGATGTATGCGGCGATAAGATACTTTTATATCTTGATTTCAAGCATATGGAGCTTTCGGTGGTTTACCCGAAAACTACGGCGGAATCCGGCCTTGAAACCTACGGATATCCGGTTGATTATACCGTCTCTTGCGACTATGAGCTGGTGGGCTACCTTGTAGATGCGGCGGGCGGAATAAATTTAAAGCATCAAAATGAAGCTTTGCGCTACACAGGCGTTCAGGTTACGGAAATGCTTAAATTCACCGGCGTTTCAAAAGAAACAAAGAAGGATATAGCAAAAGAAATAATCAAAGGCTTTGGAGATGTAGGTTTTACAAAAGAGGATTTGCTGTATATAATAGAAAACAGTGATACAAATTTAAAGTTTAATGACAGTTTTGCGTGGGTTGAGTACGTCAAAGAGCTTTGTAAATCTGCACGATATGTAAATTAGGAGAAAGGTTTGCTATGAAGATCATCAAGGGAATATTTTTAATATTTCTGATAGCCGCTGTTTTTTTAAGCAGCAGTTATGCGTTGATTTCAAGCGGAATAGATAAGACTGTCGTCGTTTTTTATAACCTTGTATCCGAAGTTGAAAGCTATATTATGAAAATGAGCAGGGTAACCGAGGTTCAGTACGAGGAGTATTACGAGCTTGAGCCGGAATTTGACGCCGCATACAATAGCCTTAACAATAATCAAAAACAAATATATAAAAAGCTGTACGCCATAAGCCAAAAAATGCCCGACGGGTATATTAAACTATTAAAAAAATACGACAACATCAAAAAAGATGTTGCCGTAGCTTATAACGCGCTTCTTTATGACAGGGCAGAAATTTTTTGGATGCCCCGTACATACATTTTATCGGAATACACCGTCGGTAACAGCACATATTCCATAATCGCTTTTAATTATGAAAGCGAAAATGTCAGCACATCATATACCGTACCGAAAGCCGAACGCGCAAAAATGCAAAAAAAGCTGGACGAAGTTGTTGAACAAATTCTTAAAAACAGCGATGGTTACAAAGGCGACTTCTATAAAGAACAGTATTTCAACGATTATCTTTGTGAAAATGTGGAATATGTAAGGGACGGTTTGCTTGTCGGCACTGCTTACGGGGCTTTGGTTGAAAACAAGGCACAATGTGAGGGCTACTCAAAAGCATTTAAGCTTTTGTGCAATTCGGTCGGAATCGAGTGCGATTTGGTCTGCGGAGTTGCCGAAGGCGAGGGTCACATGTGGAACGTAGTCAACATAGACGGCGTACACAGCTATGTTGACGTAACATGGAACGACCGAAGCGAATACAAGTCTTACCTTTATTTTAACCTTACCAAGGCGCAAATTGAATATGACCACGAATTCGCGCCGCTGCATAAAGATTTGACATATGAACAGTTAAAAAACAGTTCATTTAATTTTATTGACAGGGATGCAACCTTTACCGGAAATACATATTATCAAAAATACGGTTTTATCCTGTCCTTGGATTATGCAAAGCCGGCGGCTGATAAAATAGTCGAAAGATGTGCCAGTGGTATTAAAACAGCGGAATTTATTTTTACAAGTAAAACTGCCCTTTCGGAATTCCAAAAGAGCAATATGGAATTTATATCAAATATTCAAAAATACCTGCTTGATATAAAGATAAAAAGCTACGCTTTCGAGCGGGATGTTTTAATTTTGTATTACGATTATAAATAAATTTTCTGTAATCATTTCTTTTTTACTATAAAGGAAAAGTCTATAAAACCGTCGCCTTTTATGGTGAATATTTCCTTAATGGCGGGGGAATAGCAAATCATGGTGTTTTGGAAGGCTATGGGAAGAATATTCTTGCCTTCCAAAAGCTGCTTTTGAATTTTAGAAAGATCGCCGCCTTTATATGAAATGCCGAAATTTACGAGGTATTCGGCGGGATTTTCGCTGTCGGCCCGAATCGGGAAAACGGCCATTGAAAGGGTTTGGTTTTTAAGCTCCGGCAGTAAAACCTCGGGTGAAGAGGCCGACTCCAGCTTTACAAATGCCGAAAGGTTACTTTGCCAATGCCCTAAAATATCGGTAATCATTGGTTTTACGGTGCCGTTTTCGTAATAGTAAAGGGTTATGTTTGAAGGGAATTTTCTGTCGGCAAGCTTTAAGACTTCGGTTTGGTAGAGATTTTTCCCACCCTCAAGGTCGTAAGCTTCAATTCCATCGGACGAAAAATTCGTACCTAAAATGGCGGGATAAATTGATGTCGCTCGGGAATATCCGTCCGGCAGATTTTTTATATATTTTTCACTTCCTACAAGCTTCATCAGCGCTTTGCGCATGTTTTTTGAAAGGTCGCCGTTCATGGTCATTACCCAGCAGATGTTTTGAAGTTCAACGGTTTTAAAACCGAGCGACTCCATTTCCTTTCTTGCGGAAGAATCTATAAAAGACATATCAATGCTGTTGCCTTTAAGTTTTTCAACAACGCTTTTCTTTGTGTCACAGGTTAAAAACACGGCAGCATTTTTGGCAACAAAATCACCGGTGTAATGCTCGTTTCGATATAGCCTTATGCCGAAGGTATCCTTGCTCCATTTTGCCAGCCTGTAACTCCCGTTTCCAACGATATTTTCCCTAAAAAGGCCGTATTTGCCGGCAGATTCGTTAAAGAATTTTTGGTTGCACGGCATCGCCACGGAGGTTGTAAGATTGTCTAAAAACCGAGCGTCATCATAAGATAATTCGATTTTCAGGGTTTTGTCATCTATAACGGTAATTCCAAGCGCATCGGCCGACTTGCTGCCGGCGTGTACCGCCTCGGCATTTTTAATGCAGTAAAGCCTCGAGGCAAACGGAGCCTTTGTTTCGGGTAATAAGGCCCTTTTAAAGGCAAAGGCGAAATCGTGCGCTGTAACCTTATCCCCGTTGTTCCATTTAGCATTATTTCTCAGTTTAAAGGTGTATACAAGCCCGTTCTTTTCCACGCTTTGCGCAATACCCGTTACGGTTTGGCCGTTTGAATCTTTGCGCATTAATCCTTCAAATATATTTTTTACTATGAGAAGTTCCGAGTCGGTTTTGGCCGTTTGCGGGTCTATTGTCGCGGGTTTAGAGGGCAGTTCAAAATATATATAAGCCTCGTCGGATTTATAGCATCCGGCAAGGGGGCTAATAATAGCA
>JBMNVM010000035.1:0-11367 GCA_050946805.1 Acutalibacteraceae bacterium
TAGATTACTTTTTGGAGAACGGATTTAATTACTTTGATACCGCGCGCGGTTACCATAAAGGCAAAAGCGAACCGGCTTTGAAAGAGGCTTTGACTTGCCGTTATCCGCGAGAGGCTTACATACTTACAGACAAGTTATCGGGTCATCTTTTTAAAACCAATGAGGATATCCGTCCCTTGTTTCAAAAGCAGCTTGAAACCTGTGGTGTGGATTATTTTGACTTTTATTTAATGCACGCTCAGGACAGGAAACTTTTTGAAAAGTATAAAAAATGCCATGCATATGAAACCGCATTCCGGTTAAAGGCAGAGGGAAAAATTAAGCATGTCGGTCTTTCCTTTCACGATAAGGCCTTTGTGCTTGAACAGATTTTAACCGAATATCCGGAAATTGAGGTTGTTCAGATTCAACTTAATTATCTTGACTATGACGACCCTGCGATCGAAGGCCGCAAATGCTATGAGGTGTGCCGCAAGTTTAATAAAAGCGTCATTGTTATGGAACCGGTCAAAGGCGGTGTCCTTGCAAATATTCCAAAAGAAGCAAAAGATATTTTTGCAAAGCTCGGAAACTCAAGCCCTGCCAGCTACGCAATACGCTTCTGCGCCGGTTTTGAGGGTGTTATAATGGTGTTATCGGGCATGGGCAATATGGAAATGCTTAAAGATAACATTAAGGTTATGTCAGATTTTAAGCCCTTAAACGAGTTAGAACTTGAAGCCGTAAATCAGGTACGCGAAATTTTAAACAAGCAGTCGCTTATACAATGCACCGGCTGCGAGTACTGTCTTGAGGGCTGTCCGCAAAAAATTGCCATACCTCATTTATTTACCTGCATGAACAACATCAAAAAATACAAAGACTGGAATTCAAGGCATTATTATAATATTCACACAAGCAGCGGCGGCAAGGCTTCAGACTGCATTAAATGCGGGCTGTGTGAACAGGTCTGCCCCCAGCACCTTGAAATCCCCAAACTGCTAAAACAAGTGGCAAAGGTCTTTGATAATTGATATAAATAATTTTTTAAGGAGAGTACATATGAACACAATCGTAATAAAGAAAAAATCCATAAAAACACAGGCTTTGGCGGCGCTTATTGCAACAGTTGCCGCAGTGGCGCTGCCCCAAGTTTTTCATGTAATGGGGCTTGTTTCAGGACTTGGCTCCGCCCTTGGCGAAACCTTTTTGCCAATGCATCTCCCTGTTATGGCAGTGGGACTTATGTCCGGGCCTTTGGCAGGTGCTACAACCGGCTTTTTGGCTCCCCTTGTCAGCTTTTCACTGACAAGCATGCCGGCACTTTCTTTCCTTCCCTTTATGATGATCGAATTGGCGGTCTACGGTCTTGCTGCGGGACTTTTGCAAAACGCCAAAATACCTGTTACTTTTAAGGTTTTGCTAACCCAGATTGCGGGACGCGCTATTCGCGCTTTGGCAATTTTATTGTCTTTCTATGTTTTCTCTAATTCCGCCATTCGCCCTGAAATTATAGTAAAAAGTATTGCTGTCGGCATTTTCGGTATTGTTTTGCAGCTTACATTAATTCCGCTTTTTGTTTACCGCGTGGAGAATATAAAGAAAAATGAAAACTGATTTAGAAATTGCAAAAGAAAGATTAAAAAACGGTAATTTAGCCTGCGTGCTAATAAAGGGCGATACTATATTTGAAAGCAGTGAACATGGAGTAAAGCCGCTGCTTGAATGTATTGACAGTGGCGCCGATTACAAAGGTTTTTCGGCGGCGGATAAAATTGTCGGCAAAGCGGCGGCATTGCTTTATCTGCTTTTAGGAGTTACGCAAATTCATGCGCAGATTATAAGCCGACCAGCGCTTGAGTTGCTTCAAAACCATAACATAGCGGTTACCTTTGATACCCTGACCGAAAACATACATAACCGCACAAACACAGGTCTTTGCCCGATTGAACAGTCGGTAATTTGTATTGAAAAGCCGCAGGATGCGGTTCAAATAATAAAAGACACAATAAAAATGCTAATGAATAAAAAATAAAGCGAAAACTATTTCCTTTAAGGCTTTTTGTAGGTTTTTAATTTTTATTTTTTTATGGATTAAAGATTTTTATAACAAGGTGCAAAAATGATACTTAAAAACGGTACTGTGCTTACCGAAGATTTTAAATTTGTAAACACAGACATACAAATAGAAAACGGTATTATTACTCATATAGGTAATATAAAAGCCGACGTAATGGATTTAAAAGGCGATTATGTGGTGCCGGGTCTTGTAGACATTCACACCCATGGAGCCGCGGGTGCCGACCATCTTGACGGAACTCCTGACAGCACCGCCGTAATATGCGAATTTTTAGCAAACCACGGCACTACAAGCATACTTGCCACGGTTATGACTCAGTCGCGTGATATGATGGTGCGCGCCTGCAAAAATGCCGCAGAATTTAAAACCGACAAAAAAGCGGCGCATATACGCGGAATATACCTGGAAGGGCCGTTTTTCAGTTACGATTTTAAAGGAGCGCAGTATCCCGATTATTTGTGCGAGCCTGATATTTCATTTTTGGACGAGATTCAAAAGACCACAAAAAATGCCGTTAAAATCATCAGTATTGCTCCCGAACTTAAAGGCGCTTTGGATTTTATAAAAAATGTGAAAGATGTAAAAATATTTATGGGACATACCGCCGCTGATTATGAAACGGCAAAGAAAGCCATTAATGCGGGCGCCTGCGGGCTTACCCACACCTTCAACGCGATGAAAGGGTTGCACCACCGGGAGCCGAATATAATCGGCGCGGCCATTGAAAGCGAAAATGTTATTTGCGAATGTATATGTGACGGGTTTCATGTTCACCCGTCAATCATAAAACTTTTATACCGCGCTGTCGGCTCGGAGCGTTTTGCCGTTATTTCGGACAGTATTCAAACGACGGGACTTACTGACGGCACCTATACTTCCGGCGGGCAAACGGTAACCGTCAAATGCGGCAGGTCATTTCTGACAAACAGTACTATTGCCGGCAGTAATGTAACAATGCTTGATGCGGTTAGAAACATTGTAAAATGGAATATAATGCCGCTTGAAAATGCCGTTTACGCCGCAAGTGCCGTGCCCGCAAAGGCAGCCGGAATTTTTGACAAAGTCGGCAGTATATCTGTCGGGAAATCGGCCGATATTTTGATTTTATCTAAAGATTTAAAACTAAAAAAAGTGCTTATTGACGGAGAATAGCATAAAAGCAGGGTTTAAGCTGAAGCTTAAACCCTGTAATCTTTTAACGGCAAAAATGTTTAATCAGCGGGCAAGCCAGCCGCCGTCGACCGCGATTGTAAAGCCATGAATGTAATTTGCGGCATCGGAAGCGAGGAAAACAGCCGTTCCGCCAATATCCTCAGGTGTTCCCCATTTTCCGGCGGGAATACGCGCAAGAATTTCCGCGCTGCGATTTTCATCAGCACGCAAAGCGGCTGTGTTGTTTGTTACCATATATCCGGGAGCGATACCGTTTACATTTATTCCGTGCTTCGCCCACTCGTTTGCAAGGGCGCGTGTTAAGCCAAGTACACCGCTTTTGGAAGCAGTATATGCAGGAACGCGGATACCGCCCTGATAAGACAGCATGGAGGCAATATTAATAATCTTACCGGAGGTGTTCTGCTTAAGGAACTGCTTGGCAGCTGCCTGACAGAAGAAAAAGAGGGTTTTAAGGTTGGTGTTAAGAATATCGTCCCAATCCTCCTCTGTGTAATCAATAGCATCGTTGCGGCGAATAATTCCCGCATTGTTTACAAGAATATCAATCTGACCGAAAGCGTTTACGGCTTCGTTTATAATTCGGTTAATCGGCTCTTTGGAAATAAGGTCGGCCTTTACAGCCAAAAACTTTGCGCCGGCTTCCTTAACCAATTTTTCGGTTTCGTCCATCGGGCTGCGTCCTACACCGACAATATTTGCACCAGCCTGCGCCAAAGCGACGCAAACTCCCTGACCGAGGCCGGTATTGGCACCCGTAACAATAGCGGTTTTGCCTGTCAAATCAAACATATTTTTCATAATTAAAACTCCTTACACAGTTAATTTTAAAACCAGTCTACATATTTATTCAGAGCACTTGATAAGTATTTTTCCGGTGTTGGCGCCAGATTTCATACTGTCAATAGCCTGTTGAGCGTCCGATAACGGCATCACGTCTGAAATTATGTGGGTTAAGTCATACTCCTTTGCGGCGCGCTCAAGGAAACGTACACCTCCAACGAAATCCGTGTAAGAGTAAACTCGGCTGCCGACAACACTTAGCTCTTTGAAGGATACTGCTCCAAGCGCAAACTCAACGGGAACGCCGCTAAGGCTTAATGGAACAATTGTACCGCGAATCTTGCAGACGTTAGTAGTAAGCAGAATACCGGCTTTGGAGCCAGAAGATTCAAATACAACGTCAAAACCGTTTCCGTCGGTAATCTCTTTAGCATAGGCCAAAACGTCGGTCGCAAGCGGGTCAACGGTTTCAAAACCGAGGGCTTGTGCACGGGCGCGACGTCCCGCATTCGGTTCAGAAAGGATAACCCGTGAAGCTCCGGCACCGCGAGCACAAACCGCGATTACCATGCCAATAGGGCCTGCGCCTATTATCAACGCGGTCTGTCCAAGTTTTAATCCGGAACGGGATACAACGTGATAACCTACCGCGAAGGGCTCCGCAAGAGCTGCCAGCTCGTCTGATAAATCGTCCGAAATTTTAATGGTCATATCGGCATCGGCAACAGTGTACTCCGCATAACCGCCGTTTTCATGGATACCGAGAAGCTTTAAAGTGCTGCAAACGTGCCTGTAACCTTTTCTGCAGGCTTCGCAGTGGCCGCAGGATATGAGCGGATCGACCGTTACGCGGTCGCCAACCTTCAAATCGGTTACGGTGTTTTTGCCTATTGCATCCACAATACCGAATATTTCATGACCCACAACTACGGGTGCGGTTGCGGTCGGGTGTTTACCGCTGTAAACAGTGATATCCGAACCACATACACCGGCATATTTCATTTTTATGCGTACCTGACCTTCAGCGGGTTCAGGCTTTTCAATTTCGGTAACACTCATGTGTTCCCAAGTTTCCAAAAGAGCTGCTTTCATAATGTAGACTTCCTTTCAAAATCTGTATAAATACGGCAAAAGCCAAAATTAACGCAGCAAATAAAGTGAATTTATCAGAACTTTATGCACTCTTCGGTTGAAAGCGCGGGCTGGCGAAGATAAATGCAATTCTGCTCCAGCTTGACTTCGATAGCCTCAACGCCTTTTGGTGACTCCATGCGGAAGTATCCGTCATTCTGCGGGAAAACATGCCAGCTTCTAATGCCCGGCTCATCCGACATTATCACAGAGCACAAACGCCTTTGCACCAGTGCAGGTTTCTTGCCTATCCATCTATAGCAAAGCGCGGAGCCTTCCTTGCCCTGCCCTGCCTGATTGGGCTTCGGATGATAAAAGTCATGCATATAGCTCCAGCCGAACTCAAGCTCGGGGTTTAAGATCTGGCCGTCAGCCACAGACTGAAGGTGGAACAGCTTCATACCTGAAGCGGCGCGGCGAAAGACTATTCTATTCTCGCTATACAAATGAACGTTAAGCAGATTTTCGCGGTTATTCACAACAAAATGTGTATCCATATTTACCGGCTGATCCGACTCAACAATATCGGCCACAAACATCATGTGCGGCAGTTTCATAAGAAAAACACGAACCGCCTTTTTAACAGGAGCGCCGAATAAAGCTGTCATATCGCAGGCGGTAACAAACACATCGCCGTGATAGCCCGAAAACAAACGCTTATTAAGGGGTTTTTTCGGAACAAATATATTGCCGCCTATTTTTTGCTGGTGCATAACCTTGCCGTTATATCTTAAAGTGAATGTGTTATGCGAAAAATCACTTAAAGACTTTTGCTGTGAATCAAGTCTGTAACAGCAATGTCCCGGATCGACAAGCAAACGCTCCATGCCGTAAACGGTCTGGAAGCTTCCCTGATCAAGATGGCGGTGGCCGGTAGCGTTATACGGCTCATAACCGGACATTACGGCGACAACCGCCTTTGTATCCTTCCATGTGTCCCTTAAAATAATCTGGCCGCCGAAAATCATTGCCTCGCTAAGCATTGACTGCTCGGGGGTAACCGGCTCGGCCATAATATTTAAAAGCAAAAGTGCTGGGTACTGGAAATTATTTATAAAACCGAAGGTTGCCATATCGTTTGGCAGTTTCAAAAGTTCACCTTGGTAGGTTTGCTCGAAAAGCCAGCTTGCAAGTCCTGCCGCGCGTGGAGAGGATGTGCGCATTCTGGCGGCAATCTGCACAAGCAGATCTCCAGTAGGGCGGAATATTGCGCCGGAGTCGCCGAAATTAATAGATCTTGGAGCCTTCATATTAAGGCTTGAAACCGGCTTATTGTAAAGATAGCTTGCGACATACCACGGGATTAAATTCGTGTAACACTCCATGTGAAGGCGTTTATTTGATATGCCGTAGCGCAATGCGTGCTCGTAAAAGCTGCAAAGTGCAAGGCTTGAATAATTTGAGTACTGCAGTGACTCGCCGTATTCGTTGCTGTTATACATAGCCGCCGCATAGTCGCTAAGCTCCAAAGAGTGTTCAATCTCATCAGCCTCATTAAGCACCATAGCGGCGGTGCCGTAGCCGTTTAAAAGAACACTGAACCAGTTATTTATGCTTTCATGTTTTGCCATCAATCCATCGCAGAAATTGCGGCACATAAGCATACCTTTGGTGCGAAGCGCTTCCTTTATCTCGGCCGTTTCTTCTTCTGAAAACAGTTCGGGACAGTTTTCTATTGCCTCACAGACCGCCAATGTTATATGGGCGGTTTCAAGCGCACCTATCTGCATTTTTGCCTGACCTTCGGCAGAAAAACGATCCTGCTTCGGGAAACGGTACCAAGGCCCCACCCACTCGGCTCGGCTTAAACGTACTATCTCCAAAGTGCGGTTATGTATCCATTTGCCGAGGGCTTCGATTTTTTCAACAGCATAAACGAAAGAAGCATCGCTCATGCGTTCCCAGACAAGATGATACCATTCCTGTGTGTCATCATCCTGTAAAAGGCTGTCGGTGCGTGTGTCATGCAAACAGCGCTCCCGCAATACCTGATATAATTCATACAAACGTGTACCCGCTTCGGCTTCGCGCACCGCTTGTAATTCTTCTTCGGTTACAAAAAAGCCCATTTATTTACCCTCCTTAAGATTCGAAGTGTCGGCCTGCACGGTTTCGGGTGTGCCGCGGGACTTAATTACACGCGCCGGATTTCCGACGGCGATTGAGTAGGGCGGTATATCCTTTGTTACAACGGCGCCGGCGCCGATTACCGAGCCTTTACCGATTGTAACACCGGCCATAATGTTCACCCGTCCCGCAACCCAAACATCATCCTCAATGGTTATTGGCTTATATTCCAAGCCTTGACCAGAAATCGGAACATTCGGATTGCTGAAAACATGGTTTCCGGCGATAATCATTACATTAGAGGCGATGCGGACATTGTTGCCGATTTTAACCAGCCCCCTTTTATCGGAAATGCTGCCGTAGCCGACAATTATCGTGTTGGCCTGCACGCCCGAATTGTTACCCATTTGAATATTCCCCTGAAGTATCGCGCCTGCGGCCACATTGCATTTTTCACCAAGACGGATTTCCCCGTTTCTCGGATTAATGCGGCTTTCAGGAGAAATAAGGCAGCTTTTCGGTATATATACATTCTTATTTCGAAGCGCCGATCTTCTGCCGACAAAGCAGGAAATACGACCGCCGAGGGTATTTTTTTGGGGCATGGAATAACCTCTCTCAAGCCAAATCCAAAAGCTCATTTTAATTGCTCCTTCAACATCTCGGTAGACACAATTCCGCATCTGTGCGCCTCAACCAAAGCAAGCATAAACGCGCCGTAGGAATGAGCCTCGTCATCCTCAGGCTGTTTGCAATTAATGTAGGCCTCAATAGTACCCTTCATCTCTCCCTCCCCCGGGCAAAGACATCCCGGACAGGAGCTTATAGTCTTGAATTTATCTGTAATGTAATCGCTCGTCAAAGCGTTAAGGCCGCGCAAAAACGGAGCCTTAAATTTTTCGCCTAAAAGTCCGGTTCTAAGTCCCGCGCCAAAGCCGTACAGGAACAGTGCGCTGCCTGATGATTCGGTCCAGCAGGAATCAACCGTCAATTCCTGTCTCCACATGCCATCAGTTCCCTGAACCTTTAAAAGAGCTTCTGACAGGCGTACAAACTCAAATTCGGCACGCTCTCGATAGGGCGAATCTTTTGGCAGGTCGCGTATCATGTCGGTAAGCCCGACATAGCCCCATGCGTTGCCGCGAGACCAATGGTCGTGTGAAATTGCATTAAGGTCGGACATAAAGCCGCGGCTTTGGTGGAACAGATCGTTTTCCGGATTGTGGAAGAGGTCAAGCATTTTAAAGCACTGCTCGGCACCAAAGGTTATGTATTTTTCACACTCAAGAACAAGACCGGCATAAACCATAAACGGTGTTACCGCTGTGATAACGTCTATCCATACCATACTTTTTTCAGGGGCTTTCGGGTGACAAAGAATACCGTCCTTGTCCGCGGGAGCCTTGAGAGTTTTTTCGGCATATTCACGTAAAACCTTATGTCCGCGCGCGCGGAAATCGTCCGGCAACTGAACCTGACCGCTTTTATCCGCCCACAAAAGCCACGCAAGAGCGTTGCCGCCGGCACGGTAGCTTTCAAAATTATAGTGCGGATGTGGCATTCCGTCCGGATAAAGCAAGAGCTCGTTTATGCACTTGTCAAGCAGACGTTTACTGCGCATTTCTACCGCAGTCTGTGTAAGTCCGTAGAGTGCCAGCAACCCCTGATAGGCTTCGGTACGGCGAATATTTTGAGCGCGGCAAAACAGGTTCTGCGAAATATCCAGCATATTCATAGATAATTTCTTCCTTTCAAAATACGAAGCTATTTGAAGCTTTGTATGAAATATTTTCAAAGACAAACAGAACCCGTTTTTACTTCATCGCCTCAAAGCTTTCGAAATCAATGGAATGAACAGCAATATTCGGTGCGAGAGAAAGTACAAAAAGTATAACCTCCACAACATCGGCGGCCTGTAAAAGCTTTGCGCGATTAACTGGTCTGTTGCCCCAGAAGGGTGTGTCTGCTCCGCCGGGATTAAGTACGGTTACACGTACGCCCTTTTCGGTCGCCTGAATCTGCAAGGCGTTGCTGAACATATTAACGGCAGCCTTTGCGGTGCAGTAAAGCGGGGCGTTGCCGTTTGCACGCAAAGCCGCCATGCTGCCGATATTGATAATCTGAGCATTTTCGGCTGCCATGGGGAGAAAATGCTTGGAGGATAAAAATGTGCCTTTTAAGTTTACGTCAATTGTTGTATCGTAATCGGCTTCGGGGGTTTCGGCAATCTTTCCGGGAATTGAAAGGCCGGCAAGATTAATAAGCCCGTCAGCCTCGCCGCCAAAGGCACCTTTGGCAGCGCCGAAAAACTCGGCAACATCCTTTTCGTTTGTAATATCAATACATTTTGAAACAAGTGCGGGGTTGCCTAATGCCGCAAGTTCCTTTTCAACCTCATCAAGCCCGTTTGCGTCGTTAGAGCAAATCGCGAGCTTTGCTCCATCCTCTGCCAGTTTTTTTACAAGAACGCGACCCATTCCGCCGCTTGCTCCTGTAATAATATAACGTTTACCTGCATATTTCATGTTGATTCTCCTTTGTTACTTATTTTAATACTCGGCCTGTGGCTGGTACTACGGCAGATTTTGCAGACCGTGTTTTGAATTAGATATAAAAATTTAAATTAGAAATATCCGCCCTTGTCGACAATTTCGATCGGGCTAAGCCCGTCAACTACCATCTGCTTGATTTCCTTTTCATTGTCGCGAATGTATTCGGCTTTTACAAGAACCTCTTCGGCAATCTCTGCGGGGATTACGATAACGCCGTCAATATCGCCGAGAATTACATCACCGGGACGAATCAAAACATCGCCGATGCGAATCGGGATCTGGTATCCTATAAGCCTGAATCTTCCAAGCATTCCGTTTGATGTGCGGTAACGGCTGAATACCGGGAAGTTCAGCTTTAAAAGGCGGTCGGTATCGCGAATACCTCCGTCAATAACCGCGCCGCGGCAACCGCGCCTTTGGGAAGCCATGGTCATTATTTCTCCCCACTGGGCGCTCTCATCATCGCCGCTGGTATCCCATACGCAAATACTTCCGGGCGTTATGGCCTGAAGCATTTCAGCCCTCTGGCGCATTTCGTTTTGAAGTTCAAGATTTTTGCTGCCCTTAATGGTAAAGGCAATTCCCGCAACCTTCATATCGTCGCGAAGGGGCAAAATGCTGGTTGGCAGGGTCTGGTACAAATATCCCATCTCACGCAAAACATCATTTACCGCAGCGGTAAAAACCCCTTCGTATCTGCGGCAAAGCTCTTCTGCGCTGATATTTCCTTTGTACTCTGCTAAAGAAGCTCTCGCTTCCTTTATCTTTTCAAGATCCATTTGTAGTATCGTTCCTTTCTGAATTTCTTATTTTACTCCGGCAGGTCGCCGCTAACGGTCAGTTTTGTAAGAGTGCTGAATTTCCCGTCCATGCAGTTGGCCAATATCTGCCTGCCGTCGTCGGAAAATACGGGATGGTGGCAGATTCTGAAGCGGTTTCGGCCTGCGGGGATTTTGCCGATTTCGTAATTGTATTTCGGCAGAGGAATTTTCTTAATGGCTTCCCCTGTTTCGGAGTCAATCAAAACAACCCGGCCGACCTCGTCGTCCCACTCATCTGTAACAATAAGCCTTGTGGTTGCCGGACACATACTCGGATGACCGCCGCTGTTGTGAGGGCTTAGCATCCTATACCCTGTTCCGTCATATTTAACTTCCGCAAGGCAGATTTTTTTCGGATCATCAGGGCGCGGACCATAGCCTATTAGATGCTCGCCGTCAGGCTCCCATGACCAATGTACCCCACGGTTACCGTGTGAAAAGTTCAAAGCCATGCGAACATCGGTAAGGTCGGAATTTGCGGTGAATATATACAAAATCCGCGGCTCGCCACGGCGTTGGTCAACACAGTGATTTCCGACATGGAACATCATTCGCCGGCCGTCACGGCTGTAACGGACACAGTAAATCATCATGGTAAGGCCTTCGTTACCGCCCAGTCTTTCACGAAGCTTTCTGTCCTCGGCATCTAAAAAATCCCTATCGGGCAGTTGTTTTAATATCTCATTTACGGATAAAACCAGCTTGTTATGGCCGTTCAAGGGGGACACTAAAAACAACCCGTGCTTATCACGCTCTTCAAAGGGAACAGGACTAAGCTCCG
>JBMNVM010000036.1:0-11333 GCA_050946805.1 Acutalibacteraceae bacterium
ATTGAAAAATGTTTGAAAACTACAAGGTTTACGAAACACAGCTCGCCGGCAGAACATTAAGGCTTGAAACCGGCATGCTGGCGCAGCTTGCAAACGCCGCTGTTATGGCATCCTACGGCGATACGCAGGTATTGTGCACCGTAACGGCATCCCAAAAGCCGCGCGAAGGGGTGGACTTCTTCCCCCTTTCGGTTGATTATGAAGAAAAACTCTATGCAGTAGGACGTATCCCCGGCTCTTTCGGCCGTCGTGAGGGAAAGGCAAGCGAAAAGGCCATATTGGCTTCACGCTGCATTGACCGTCCTATTCGTCCCTTGTTCCCCAAGGATATGAGGAATGACTGCTCGGTTGTGGCAACCGTTATGTCGGTTGACCCCGACTGTTCGCCCGAAATCACCGCCGCTATCGGTGTTTCCGCCGCGCTCGCTATTTCGGATATCCCGTGGAACGGCCCGATATCCAGCGTTAACGTCGGTCTTGTTGATGGTGAGATTGTCATTAACCAGACCCTTGAGCAGAGAGAAAAAAGCGATTTAAACCTGACCGTTTCCTCAACGGCCGACCTTGTCGCCATGATTGAAGCCGGCGCCAATGAGGTTGACGAAGAAACCATGTTCAAATGCATTATGGCAGGGCATGAGGTTAATAAGGAAATTGTCAAATTCATAAGCGATATTGCCGCCGAAATCGGCAAACCGAAGTTTGAATTCATATCAAATGACCCCGATCCGGAAATCGTTAAGGAAATTGAGGATTTCTGCATTGAGGATGTAAGAAAGGCGCTTGATACCGACGATAAGCTGGTTCGCGATGCCGATTTAGTACCCATTTACAACGCGGTTCACGAAAAATTTGACGAGCGCTTTGAAGGTAATGAGGCAAAGCTTGACGAAATTCTTTACCTTGTTCAAAAGCATGTCGTCCGTTCTTGGCTTAAGGACGAAAAGAAGCGTGTTGACGGCAGAGGTATTGACGAAATCCGTCCGCTTGATGCAAAAGTCGACCTGCTTCCCCGTGTTCACGGCTCCGGCCTTTTCACACGCGGACAAACACAGGTACTTTCGGTAGCAACTCTGGCACCCGTCAGCGAAGCACAAAAGCTTGACGGACTTGATGAAGAGGTTTCCAAAAGATATATCCACCACTACAACTTCCCCTCCTTCTCGGTAGGTGAAACCAAGCCCTCAAGAGGCCCCGGAAGGCGTGAAATCGGGCATGGCGCTCTGGCTGAAAAGGCTCTGCTGCCGGTAATTCCGTCGGTGGAGGAATTCCCATATACCATCCGCGTTGTGTCGGAGGTTCTCTCATCCAACGGCTCTACCTCGCAAGGCTCGGTCTGCGGCTCTACACTTGCTTTGATGGCCGCAGGTGTTCCGATTAAGGCTCCGGTTGCGGGTATTTCCTGCGGACTTATAACCGGAGATAACGGTGTGTACGGCGACTTTATGACAATGGTTGACATTCAAGGTCTTGAGGATTTCTACGGCGATATGGACTTTAAGGTTGCGGGAACCCACAAGGGCATTACCGCCATTCAGATGGACTTAAAGGTCAACGGACTTACGCCGGCCATTATTAAAGAGGCGCTGGATAAAACCCGCAAGGCAAGAATTTACATTCTTGACGAAGTAATCCTTAAATGCATTCCGGAATATCGCAAGGAGCTTTCTCCCTATGCTCCGAAGATGTTTACCACCACCATCAGCCCCGATAAAATCGGTGATGTTATCGGTAAACAGGGTAAAGTTGTTCAATCCATCCAAGACCAGTGCGAATGTACCATTAATATCGAGGAAGACGGTCATGTATATGTTTGCGGTCTTGATGTTGAAAAGGCCAAGCAGGCAATTTCAATCATTGAACTGATTGCAAACGATCCGGAAATCGGCGCTATTTACAGCGGCAAGGTAACAAGGCTTATGACCTTCGGCGCGTTTGTTGAAATAGCCCCCGGAAAAGAAGGCCTTGTCCACATTTCAAAGCTTGACACCAAGCGTGTTGAAAAGGTTGAAGATGTGGTGTCGGTCGGAGATCAGGTGCTGGTTAAGGTAACCGAAATTGACGATCAGGGCAGAATTAATCTTTCAAGGCGCGATGCGCTGGTTGAGGTTAACGGCGCTACCGTAGAAGATGACGGAAGTACCAGACCCGCAAACGACGGAAAAGACCGCAGAGGTTACAGAAAACACAATAAATAATATATTAATACAAAAAAGACAGACGCACAAAATGTCTGTCTTTTTTCGTTTTATATGTTTTATTCATTTCTTTCAGCAGGGTGCTATTCACTTATGATATGCCGACCCTTCGTTGATTTTAAAGGCTCTGTAAATCTGCTCAAGCAGCATTACCCTGAAAAGCTGGTGCGGAAAGGTCATTTTAGAAAGCGAAAGCCCTTTATCGGCCGCATTTTTTACACACTCCGACAGGCCGTATGAACTGCCAATAATAAAGACAAGGGTCTTACCTGCCGCCGCATCCGACTTTATAAGCTGCGCGAAGCCTTCGCTCGAATAAGGCTCCCCCTCAACACAAAGGGCGATTATCCTGCTGTTTTCGGGAATTTTTTTAAGTATTAATTCTGCCTCTTTTTGAAGTGCGGCCTCGATTTCACGGTTTGACGGTTTTTCGGGCAGCCTTACAGGCTCTATAACGTAAGTTTCAAGACTGCAGTATCTTGAAAGCCTTTTTTCATACTCCCTGCAGGCTTCTGCAAGATACTTTTCTTTTAACGACCCCAACACTATAAGCTTACATTTTATCAAATAACCGTCACCCCGTTTTCTTTAGGCTCCGCCACGCAGAGAATGTAATCCCTGCCGTTTTTGGCACCTATGTCGGCCAGTACCGCCTCCGACACACTGCGCGCCAAAAGCGGCGTGTTGTTTTTAAGGCTTAAATGGCCCAGGATAAACCTTGTTGTGCCGTTTTTAAAAAGCCTTAAAACCTCACCCGCGCAAACCGAGTTTGATATATGCCCGTTGTCCGACATAATGCGAACCTTTAAAAACGGCGGGTAAGGACCCTTTTTCAGCATTTCAATATCGTGGTTTGACTCAATAAGTACCGCATAGCTTTTATGTAGAGCGCTTCTTACCTCGTCGGTGACAATGCCGAGGTCGGTGCAGATTGCCACTTTTTTGCCGTCCGGCAATATAAAGGTGTACCCGCAGGAGCCTTCGCAATCGTGGCTTGTTATAAAATTATTAATACATATTCCGTTAATATCAATACCCTGACGGTCGATTACCTCGATTTTGGTGCCGGCAGGAATATATTCAAGCTCGGTTAAGGTCTCAACCGTTTCCTGCCTTGCAACAAGCACAGCGCCTGTCTTTTTAAGCACTGTTTTAAGCCCGCAAATATGATCGCTGTGAGTATGGGTAATCGCAACGGCTTTTACCTCCTCAAAGGAGGCGCCGGCGCGCTCAAGCGCCTTCTCTATTCCCTTTGCCGATGCGCCGGCATCGATCAAAATGCCGCCGTTTTCAGTTCCTATATATGTGCTGTTTCCTGTCGATCCGCTGAAAAGCGGACATATTTTTGCCATATTTTTCGCCTCAAATTATATTAATGAAAATGACGGCACAATGCGTACCGTCATACAGAATCAAGCCTGTTTTGCAACCGCGGTATTATCGATAATCGGGACACGCTTTATGCTTGCTCCCAAAGCAGTAAGTTTTTCAACCACCTTTTCATACCCGCGGTCTATATACACAATATTCTCAATTTCTGTAATGCCCTTTGCAGCAAGCCCGGCAATAATCATTGCAGCACCTGCACGAAGGTCAACCGCTCTGACCGGCGCGGGGCGAAGCGTCTTTACACCGGTTATTATGGCAGACTTACCATCCACCTGTATATCGGCTCCCATAAGGGTCAGTTGATCCACATACCTGAAACGATTATCCCATACCCCTTCGGTTACAATACTTGTCCCATCGGCAATAGACAGCAATGTTGTAATCTGCGGCTGCATATCTGTCGGGAAGCCGGGGTGCGGCATTGTTTTTACATTACATTTTTTAGGCCTTCTGTCCATAACGATGCGCAAGGCTTCGTCGTATTCGGTAATCTTGGCACCGGTTTCTCTAAGCTTTGCGCTAATTGATTCCAAATGCTTTGGAATGATGTTGTTTATCAAAACATCTCCACCTGCGGCAACCACGGCGGCCATGTATGTTCCGGCCTCAATCTGGTCGGGAATTATGCTGTAGGTTGTGCCGTGAAGTCTTTCAACACCGCGGATTTTAATGACACTCGTCCCGGCGCCCATTATATCGGCGCCCATGGAGTTTAAGAAGTTTGCAAGGTCAACAATGTGCGGCTCCCTTGCGGCGTTTTCAATGACGGTTAATCCCTTAGCCCTTACCGCCGCAAGCATAATATTGATTGTGGCTCCCACTGATACGACATCCAAATAAATCGAAGCGCCTTTGAGTGAAAAAGCCCTTCCGTCAACCATTCCGTTTTCAAAGGTGATTTTTGCGTTTAAGGCTTCAAAGCCTTTGATATGTTGGTCAATGGGTCTTACCCCGAAATCGCAACCTCCGGGAGGCGCCACCCGCGCCCTCTTCATTCTGCCAAGCAAAGCGCCAAGGAAATAGCTTGAAGCTCTCATTCCCGTTGCCATTTCTTTGGTAACAACAAAGGAATTTACATTTGCGGCATTTATTTCCACTGTTGACCTGTTGATATAACGAATATGTGCTCCGAGTTCTTTCATTACATATAAAACAGCAGAAACATCGGAAATATCAGGAAGATTTTCTATTATACACGTTTCGTTTGTCAGCAAAACAGCGGGGAGAATTGCGACCGCGGCATTTTTTGCGCCGCTTATGTGAACTTCCCCGTGCAGCGTTCTGCCACCTTCAATAACAAATTTATCCAAAAAAGGCACTCCCGTCAAAGTGAAATTAAACTTGCCCTTCAACAATTACAATTAACAACATACAGTGTCAGTATAAACCAAAACCATACATTTGTCAATTATAATTGAAGATTACTAATAGGATTTGCAAAAAAAATTAGATAATCCAAACAAATATTTTTTCCATATAAAAAACTGCTGCACCGCCTTTTGGGCACAGCAGTTTTGGGAGCTGCTTTTACTCTTTTATTTTTTTGAGCGAAAGTGCTGCAACAGCCATAGAAGCCACAAGTGCGAATGCGGCTACTGTGGTCAAGGTATCACCTGTTTTGTCGGACACGCCTATTCTGGTTGCGGTAACTTTATCGCCCAAAACAGCGATAAATTTGTAACGCTTATCAAGCTTAAATTCAATAACACCGTCAGAAATAACCTTCGCCTCGATATACTGAACGCTGCCATCTTCTTCTTGAGCCAAGATGTACACTTTTGATGTGGTCTTAACACCGGCTATGTTTGCGGTAAATGTAAGCGGAAATTCGGGATTTCCTTCAACAGTAAGCTCATACTGAGAAATTAAGGCATCGTCCTTGGAAGAAGGCTTCAGGGCGTCAATCGTTTTTGCAGGCTTCTTAAGCTCAACCGACACACTCTGAGACTTGTTGTCTTTAACCGAAATTTTGCTGATGATACCGTCAACCTCCGGCGACAAGGCCGCACTGACAGGCATGGAAATGCATCCCACTACAAAAATAAGGGCTGCGACGAGAGAGAATATTTTTTTCATAATTATCGCCTTTCCTTTCAAAATACACAAAATAAACTATCCAAAACGGCAGTTGCGCTGCCGGAAATTGAAAATTTAATTTTTAATCTTGTAAAAACTGTTAATAACCAGTTCTTTAAGCTGATCCTCATCCACCTCAAAGGTTTCATACTGCCCGTCCAAGCCGGACTGACCGGCAATATTTAATATCTTAACATCAAGGTCAAGGGCTTTGGAGGCCAGATAAACAAAACTGGACGAATCTATATTAGTAATCGCTGCCTTTGACAGCTTGTTATATACCTTAACCGGCAAAGTTAAATCCTTAAGTGTCGCTTTCTTCGCCGAGTCAACAAAGCTTGCTATAAATTCTTTATGCCTCTCAAGCCGCGGGGCGTTGCTTTCTCCCCTCATGCGTAAGAAATTTATGGCGGACTCGCCCTTTAAGGTTACCGTCTGCCCCCGTTTGTTTATGAAATCGGGGCTGCTCGTATCCTCAGGGATTTTCACCTTAACACCGCCGACCGAATCAACAATCTCGGCTATTGATTTCATGTGCAAGGTATAATAGTTATTTATAGGAACACCGTAAAGCAGTCTAGATACTGCCCTGACACAGTTTTCGGAGGAATCCGTATCGTTTCCGCCGTAAGCGTAAGCAAGGCAAATCTGCTTATGTTCGGTACCGAAAGCTTCGCCTTCTAAATCCAAAACGTCAATATCGGCTAATGTATTGCGCGAAATTCCCAAAATATTAACCTTATCAGTCTTTGTGTCAAGCGATATCAGGTATAAAGCATCCGCTTGGCCGCGCTCTTCTCCTGTGAAATCTTTTTTGTCAACACCTATAAGCAGAATGTTTATCAAATCTTCATTATAATAGTAGTGTTTGCCGTTATACTCAATGACATCATCATCGATAATATTGCCGACCTTATCAAACTTTTCATCACTTAAAAGCGAATCGCGCAGTTTCTTTTTGCCGATGTTGGCAATAATCATAAAGGTTGTAACAAAGGTCAAAATAAAAACCAGAATCAGCGCAAGGACTATGAAAAGTTTTTTGTGTTTTTTAAGGGTTCCTGCTGTCATAAACTAAAACTCCCTGTACCAAAAAGCGCTCATCGTCTTTGGATGTGCAGGTTGAAAGTGTTATTATTTTATCGTTGACCCCGACGGTTATATCATCCCTGAAATTTGAATTAAGGCTTCTTATCGAATATATTTCGTCAAGATATAAACGCCGGTCGTCTTCATCGGAAAAATCAAAGCTTAACAATATATGCCGATCATCAAAGGTGTAGGCCGCGAAAATGCGATATTTGAGAATTACTCCCGGCATGTATATGTATATATACTGGTTCTGGTCAAAAAAAGCTCTGTCCCGGTATTTTTTAAGGCTTCCGAACATTGTGCCGTTTTTCATATTATGGCCGTAAATTACGGTGTTATAATCCTCAAACGTCATCGTATTGTAGTCCTGCGTATAAATAGCACCGTAGGAAGACTTCTTTTTTTCCACGTTATGATCTAAATAAAAGCTTCTGTGGGTTTTGCTTTGTAAAATCGGATAGTCGATATTGGTGCCGGGGATGTTTATCCAAGCGTAAATCTCGTCATTAACCGATTTAAGTTTGCTGAAATCAACGGGAACGTCCACTGTTTTTACCTTGATTTCGGACGAAACGGTACTTGTAAGGTAGGAACTGCCGAAATCGTTAATTGATTTGTATTGCAGATAGCTTATAACAAAATAAGCGACACAAGCCACAAAAACAGCAAAAGCGACAGTAAGAACCAAAAACCACCATATTCTCTTTTTGCCCGTTTGAATACACTCCCGTCATTTTACCTTAAGTACTGAAATTATAACATATTCATAAGTGATTGTCAATCACCTATATATTGCCACTAAGTGGCTAAAGTCGGTTTTTACATGTTTTTTTATAGAATATCCCTTTTGCTCCCTATCATGCCGATGTTTATATTTACAATCTATTCATAAATATTTGAAATATTTTCATTATTATATATAATGAAGTTGGGAGATGAGAGTATGCAGGATGTAAAGATACTTGTTGTGGATGATGAAGAGCGAATTGTAAAGCTTATCTGCGATTTTTTAAAATCCGCCGGATACAGCATACTTTCCGCAACTGACGGAGGACAGGCTCTTGACATATTTAACGCCCAAAAAGACAGTATTTCCCTCTTGATTGTTGATATTATGATGCCGGTCATTGACGGATGGGAGCTTACCAAAAAAATCCGCGAGCAGTCGGATGTACCGATAATAATGCTTTCAGCCCGTTCTGAGGATTTTGACCTGCTTACCGGCTTTGAAGCGGGTATTGACGAATATGTTACCAAACCCTTTTCCCCGGCTGTGCTTGTAAAAAGAGTTGAGGCACTGCTTAAAAGAGCCGAAAACTCAAAATCCGGAAAATCGGGTATGAATAAAGGGCTTTACATTGATGAGCAGGCCTACACCGCATTTGTCGACGGCAAACCGCTGGAGCTTACCTTAAAAGAATTCGAACTGCTTTTATATCTTTGGAAGAACGCAGGCAGGGTCTTAACCCGCGACCAGATACTTGATGCCGTATGGGGGTATGACTATATCGGGGACACCCGTACGGTCGATTCGCATATTGCAAGAATACGCACAAAGCTTGAGGACTTCGGTGCGACACACCTGAAAACGGTATATGGAATGGGGTATAAGCTTGAATTTTAAAAATTTAAAGCGGAAGCTTTGGTTTAATATCTTCATACGAATTGCCATAGTTTTCACGGTTTTTGTTATGGTGCTTTTTGTCGCCAATATATCATTTTTGGTGGATTTTTTTGTCGTAAAGAAAAAAGCCGAGCTTGTGGAACAGCTTACGGCCGTAAGCAAACTTGACCTTGAGGATACCCCGTCTATTTTAAATAAACTTTCCGAGATAACCGAAAATCATAATTTTGACGTGGAAATTTACAGCGTTCGCGGCCCCGTCCTTTTCACCACCCACGGCGGGCAGATGTTGGATTATATTCAAATTAATAATGATATGTTTAAAATGTCGCACGAAGAAATGATACCGATAAAAACCGAAAAGCTATCGGACGGCATTATATTCCAAACCGCGGTCAGGCGATTTGACAACAGCGAGTATCTTATCTGCAGCAAGGAAATTTCCGACGGCATTATAGCCGAGGTCAGAATACAAAAGCAGATTATTTCAAACTCGGCCGCCATAGCAAACCAGTTTATAATAATTGTCGCATCAGTTTGCTTTGTCTTTTCGATAATTTGGGTTTTCATATTTGCCAAAAAGTTCTCAAAACCGCTTAGTGAAATGAACGAAATCACAAAGGATATGGCAAACCTTAATTTCAAACGTAAAATAGAAAAATTCGGCGACGATGAAATAGGTCAGCTGTCACTTTCAATCAACGAATTGTCGGACTCGCTCTCGGCGGCGCTTATAAGCCTTCAGGAGAAAAACCGCAAGCTTCAAGATGACATAGAGGCCGAGCGCAGGCTGGACGCCATGAGGAAAGCATTCGTTGCCAATGTTTCCCACGAGCTTAAAACGCCGATAGCCATAATAAACGGCTATGCCGAAGGGCTGAAGCTTGACATCAACCCCAAAGATCGCGAGGAATACTGCAACACCATTATTGAGGAAGGCAACCGAATGAACCGTTTGGTACTGAGTATTTTAGAGCTTTCAAAGTACGAATCCGGTCAAATACCGGTAAATAAGCAGCCGGTTGACATTTCGGCTCTTACCGACAATATAATGAAAAAAATGTTTGCAAACAGCAATATTGCTCATGAAAATAAAGTGCCTAAAGGCATAAAAATCTTGGTTGATGCCGCGCAGATTGAGCAGGTGCTGATAGCGCTGCTTGAAAACGCGCTGGCACATACCCCCAGTGATGGCAGAGTATGGGTCGACAGCAGCGGGGATAAAACGGTTAGAATTTCGGTTTTCAATACCGGAAGCCATGTTGACAGCGAGAAAATGCCGGAAATCTGGCAAAGCTTTTACAGGGGCGACTCCTCCCACAAGCGTGATAACAGCCGCTTTGGTCTTGGGCTTTCGATAGTTTCGGCCATTATAAAGATGCATAACTCAAACTGCGGGGTATATAACACCGATGACGGTGTTTGCTTCTGGTTTGAGTCCGAAAGAGCTGAAGCGGACGGGGAATGATTTTTGCTATTGCAAAACTTCGGAATTACGAATATAATAGAGGTAAATCCTGACTCTTACGAGGAATGTATAAATGAAGTATTTAATGCGAAAATTTGCCGACTTCTTTCGCGAGTCGGACAAAATTCTTTTAATCCTTTGCTTCTTTACTTCCCTTTACGGGTGTTTTGCGGTCTATTCCGCAACCCACCTGACAGGTTCGCTGCGCCCCGTAATAGTTCAATCAGGGGCAATGTTTATGGGTTTAATTGTTGCTATGGTAATTTCAACCATAGATTATGAGCGATTCTTAAATAAATGGTATTTGGTCGCAATTCTCGGCCTTGTTCCGGTTTTTTTAACCTTTTTCTTCGGAATTGCGCCTGAAGGAACCGATGATAAGGCATGGCTTGACCTTGGAATTACAACCTTTCAGCCGTCGGAATTGCTTAAAGTCTGCTTTGTGCTTACTTTCAGCCTTCATCTACATAAAATCAAACCCAACATAAATAAACTTAAATACTTAGTGCCTTTGTGCATTCATGGTGCAGTACCGATTCTTTTAATTCACCTTCAGGGTGACGATGGCACGGCGCTTGTTTTCGCGGTTATCGTACTATTTATGATGTGGGCGGCAGGCGTTTCATGGAAATATTTCCTTTTGGCCTTCTCGGCCGCCATTGTGGCCTCTCCCTTTGTCTATTTCTTTGTAATGAATGACGACCACCGCGCAAGAATCAAGCTGTTGTTTGATATTGATGCGGATATAAAAGGTGTCGGATACCAGCAGTGGCTCGGCCGCAGGGCGCTTTCTGGCGGAGGACTATGGGGGCAGGGCTATCTTAAAGGCACCCTCACCCAAGCGGGCGTAATACCAGAAAGCCACAATGACTTCATATTTGTCGGAATCGGCGAGGAGCTGGGCTTTTTAGGCTGCATTACCCTGATAATTCTATTGGCAGCAATATGCCTTCGCTGCCTGCGGGTCGCGCGCATATGCTCAAAGGACAGCGGCAAGTACATTTGTGTCGGAATATTTGCGATGATATTCACACAGTCTGTAATAAATATCGGAATGTGTACCTCGGTACTGCCCGTTATCGGCGTAACACTCCCCTTTTTCAGCGCCGGCGGCACATCGCTATTATGTCTTTACATAGGTATAGGTCTCGTCCTAAATGTATATTATCACCGAAATTCACGCACCCTTTACCTGCACGGATAAAATAATCTGACGGGGCGGCAATGCCGCCCCAAAATTATAAAAATAATTTTAAAAAAGGTCTTGAAAAATAAAAACATTTATGATAGAATACAAACGTTGTCGGTTCCGCGGCTTAAAAACGCGACCGCACGTTTAGTTAAAATTTACACTAAAAAAATATGGGGGTATAGCTCAGCTGGGAGAGCGCTTGAATGGCATTCAAGAGGTCAGCGGTTCGATCCCGCTTATCTCCACCAAACAAAGCGCCGCTTAAATCCTTATTTTATCAGGATTTAGGCGGTT
>JBMNVM010000037.1:0-11262 GCA_050946805.1 Acutalibacteraceae bacterium
TTTCAGGAATGGCATACGGACTATTCTCCACGCTTATTATCGGAACAATCATCTGCCAGATTGCAAGCCTTGTGGGCGACAATGTTTTTGGCGAGTATTTGACCGCCATGGGCAATGTCGCAAAGACACTTACCGGCGCCGGAATAGGCGCGGGTGTTGCCTGCAAATTAAAAGCCGCTCCGCTTACAACCGTTTGCGCGGCGGTCAGCGGAATGATCGGCGCATTCCCGAGCATTGCAAACGAGGCCTTCACAGTAGGAAAACCGGGTGAGCCTTTGGGCGCCTTTATCGCCGCTTATGTCGCCATTGAAATGGGCAGAATTGTGGCGGGCAAAACCAAGGTGGATATAATTGTAACTCCGCTTTGCTGCATAGTAGCGGGCGCCACCGCAGGCTATTTTGTTGGCCCCTACATATCCAAGGCCATGATGTGGCTCGGCAATCTCGTAAACATAAATGTTGAAAAATATCCCTTCTTTGGCGGTATTGCAATTTCGGTGCTTATGGGCATTATCTTGACCTTGCCGATATCCTCAGCCGCGATAGGTGTCTCCATGGGCATTACGGGTATTGCTGCCGGCGCATCAACAATCGGCTGCTGCTGTCACATGGTAGGTTTTGCGGTTATGAGCTATCGCGAAAACAAATTTGGCGGGTTAATAGCGCAAGGACTCGGTACCTCAATGATTCAGATGCCGAATTTAGTACGGAAACCCATACTTTGGCTGCCTCCAATTATTTCAAGCGCAATTTTGGCGCCCTTTTCATCAGTGGTATTCAAAATGGTCAGCAATCCGGTCGGCTCCGGAATGGGTTCTTCCGGCCTTGTCGGACAATTTATGGCATACCGCAGCATGACCGCTGCGGGCGTTTCTCCCGCAACTGCGCTGCTTGAAATAATTTTAATGCATTTCGTTTTGCCGGCTGTTGTTACACTTGCAGTCTGCGAAGCAATGCGTAAAATGAAGCTTATAAAATTCGGTGATTTAAAGCTGGTTCCTGCAAATGCGTAAAAAGGAACGGGTAATCGAAGCGGTAAGCAGACTTGAAAAGCTGTATCCGGATGCTGTTTGCTCTTTGGAGTATAAGGATGCCTTTCAGCTGCTTATAGCAACACGCCTGTCCGCCCAGTGCACCGATAAGCGTGTAAATATGGTAACACCTGCGCTTTTCGCCGAGTTTCCCACGGCCGAAAGTATGGCAAATGCCGCTTTAGAGCGTGTAGAGAAGCTTATAAAGACCTGCGGGCTTTATAAAACAAAGGCCAAAGACCTTATCGGCATCGGTAAAATGATAACCGAAAATTACGGCGGCGTGGTGCCGGACAGCATAGAGGAATTAACACGACTTCCCGGGGTCGGCAGGAAAACCGCCAACTTGGTACTTGGGGATGTCTACAAAAAACCGGCGGTTGTTACAGACACCCATTTTATTAGAATTTGCAACCGTTTGGGGTTTGTAAGCTCTAAAAATCCGCTGACGGTTGAAACCGAGATGCGAAAGCTTTTGCCGCCCGAAAAATCAAATGATTTTTGCCACAGGGTGGTGCTTTTCGGCAGGGACGTTTGCACCGCCAGAGCGCCAAAATGCGGTGAATGTATTTTGAATGACATTTGCCCCAAGAAGTTTGGAAGGTGAGGGTATGAACCAAAAAACGGTATTGACCGTTCAATCGCTTGCCTGCCACGGCAAGTGCGCCATAACTGAAGCATTGCCCATTCTGACGGCCTGCGGCTTTGCCGCCTCTGTTTTGCCGACGGTGCTGCTTTCCACCCATACGGACGGATTCGGCACGCCTTCAAGGCTTGATATAAACGGCTTTTTTGAAGGGGCGCTTAAACACTGGTGTGAAAATTATATACGCTTTGACGGTATAGGTTTGGGATATTTTTCAAACCCTTCACAAATACAAACAATGGCCGAAAATTTAACCTACCTTAAAAAGCCGCAAGGCTTTGTGCTGGTTGACCCCGTAATGGGGGACAACGGCAGGTTTTTCAGCGGGATAGACCGCGATTTTATAAGCGGTATGCTCTCCCTTTGCAAATTGGCCGACGTTATTGTGCCGAATATTACCGAAGCCTGCCTGCTTTGCGGCAGTGAATACAAGGAAATTTTCAGCGAAAGTGAAATAAAAGAACTGATTTTAGGTCTTTACGGTATTGTGAACACTTCCGTTGTAATTACAGGTGTAAGCTTTGACAAGGACACCATAGGAGCCGCCCTGGGCGAAAAGGGCGAGGTTTCTTTTGTGTTTTCAAAAAAGCAGCCCCATAACTTCCACGGAACGGGGGATATTTTCGCTGCCGTAGTTTTGGCGCGGCTTCTAAAAGGTGATGCTCTTACGGCTGCCGTTAAGGCTGCGGCTGATTTTGTCTCAAAATCCATTGAAAAAACCGTTTCTTTCGATTTTTATGAGCGAAACGGAGTAAATTTCGAAGAGCTTTTAACCCTTTTGATGTAAATTTTAAATAAAAAATTAATAGTAACAAGGGGTTATGATAAATGGCAAAGGATATTACGCTGGTTGTTATGGCGGCGGGGATGGGAAGCCGCTTTGGCGGACTTAAGCAAATAGAACCCATCGGCCCGTCGGGCGAGGTGCTGCTTGACTATTCGGTTTACGATGCCGTAAAGGCCGGCTTTACAAAGGTCGTCTTTGTAATAAAACACGCTATTGAAAAGGATTTTAAGGAAATGGTCGGTAAAAGAATTGCCAAGCGTGTAAAGGTTGAGTATGTTTTTCAGGAAGTCGATAAACTTCCCGAAGGCTACACCTGTCCTTCTGACCGTAAAAAACCGTGGGGTACCGCCCACGCAATCCTTTGCTGTAAAGATGTTGTAAAGGAACCCTTCGCCGTTATTAATGCGGACGATTTTTACGGCCGCTCGGCGTTTCAAAAAATAGCCGATTTCCTAAAGCAGGACGGCGAGGACTACTGTATGGTGGGCTTCCGTCTTGCAAACACCCTGACCGAAAACGGCTATGTGTCCAGAGGTGTCTGTGAAATAGAAAACGGCTGCTTAAAATCGGTTACCGAAAGGACAAAAATTGTCGACTGCAAGTATACCGAGGATGACGGAAAAACATGGATACCCTTATCACCCGACACGGTGGTTTCCATGAATTTGTGGGGCTTTAGGCCTGATATTTTCGGGTATATCGAGAGCGGATTTAAAAGGTTTTTGGATGAAAAATTAAATGTCCCAAAGGCCGAGTACTACCTTCCCACCGTTGTATCCGAGCGCATTCAAAACAACGAAAAAAAGGTAAAAGTTCTTATTGCAGAGGATAAATGGTACGGCGTTACATATAAGGAAGACAAACAGGCCGTATCTGCCGCAATCCGCAAAATGATGGACAACGGTTTGTACGAAGGGTTATAACTGATTAAATTGCCGCTAATTTTTAGCGGCTTTTGTTTTTGGCTGCTTTTTGACAAAAATGTTTACTTTAATACAAAAATCACATATAATATAGCTGATAATTTCGTTTTTGGAGGATTTGTTTTGGCTAACGATAAGCTGATTGTAAAAGGTGCAAATGAGAATAATCTTAAAAATATTAATGTTGAAATACCAAGGGACAAGCTTGTGGTTTTCACTGGCCTTTCGGGCAGCGGTAAATCATCACTTGCCTTTGACACTATTTATGCCGAAGGTCAGCGCCGTTACGTTGAGTCCCTTTCAAGCTACGCAAGGCAGTTTTTGGGGCAGATGGACAAGCCCGATGTTGAAAGCATAGAGGGGCTTTCTCCTGCCATATCCATCGACCAGAAAACCACCTCCAAAAACCCGCGCTCCACAGTTGGTACGGTTACCGAAATATACGACTATCTGCGACTGCTTTATGCCAGAGTCGGGGTCCCGCACTGCCCCGTCTGCGACAAGGAAATAAGCCAGCAGACCACCGACCAGATTGTCGATACCGTTTTGAATTTACCGCTTGACACACGTATTCAAATTCTGTCGCCCATAGTTAAAAACAGGAAGGGCGAGCATACAAAGGAGCTTGAAAATGTGCGAAAATCCGGCTATTCAAGGGTTAGAATAGACGGAAATATTTACGATTTATCCGAAGAAATAAAGCTTGAAAAGAACAAAAAGCATATGATAGAGGTAGTGGTAGACCGTCTTGTAATAAAGGAGGGGATTCGTTCCCGCCTGAATGACAGCATTGAAACGGCGGTGGCTCTATCAGGCGGACTTGTGTCGGTTGACGTGATAGGCGGCAAGGAGCTTGAGTTTTCCCAGACCTACGCCTGCGACGAGCATGGGATCAGCATTCCGGAACTGACCCCCACAATGTTCTCCTTCAACAATCCGATGGGCGCCTGCCCCTTATGTACGGGAATCGGGATTTTCATGAAAATCGACCCCCGTCTTGTTATCAACGATGAGGAAAAGTCCCTGCTTGAAGGCTGCATAAAGGCCTCCGGCTGGGGAGTAAATACATGGCTTCGCCCCGACTCCAGTACTATTGCCGAAATGTATTACAGGGGGCTTGCCGACCTTTACGGGTTTGATATTAATACGCCCTGGAAATTATTGCCCGAAGAGGTAAAAAACGCGGTGCTTTACGGCACGGGCGACAAAAAGCTTAAGCTTGTTCGCAGTTCCGATTTCGGCAGCTCAACCTATTACGCGCCCTTTGAAGGTGTCATTAATAATCTTGAGCGGCGATACAAGGAAACTACCAGCGACTACGCAAGAGCCGAGATTGAAAGTTATATGATTGCCTGCGAATGTCCCGAATGTCATGGCGCAAGGCTAAAACCTGAGTATCTTGCGGTAACGGTGGGTGGCATAAACATCAAGAAATTTTGCGATATGGCCATAAGCGAGGAGCTTGAGTTTATTTCCAATCTCTCCTTCGGTCAAAGGGATGCCATGATTTCAAAGCCGATTTTAAAGGAAATACGCGAGCGTTTAAGCTTTTTGCAAAGCGTGGGGCTTGAATATTTGAACTTATCACGTTCGGCAGGCACCCTGTCGGGCGGCGAGAGTCAGCGAATACGCCTTGCGACACAAATAGGCTCCTCCTTAATGGGGGTTTTGTATATTCTTGACGAGCCGAGCATCGGCCTTCACCAGCGTGATAACGAGCGCCTTATAAATACCTTAAAACGGCTGCGTGATATAGGGAACACCGTTATTGTAGTAGAGCATGACGAGGACACCATCCGCGCTGCCGACTATGTTGTGGATATTGGCCCCGGCGCCGGAATACACGGCGGCGAGGTGGTCTTTTCCGGCACGGTTGAGGAGCTTAAAAAATGCGAAGCATCCATAACATCCGATTACCTTACCGGCAGGCGTAAAATTCCGGTTCCGAGAATGCGAAGGCAGGGCAACGGCGCATTCCTTACGGTTTACGGGGCGGCAGAGAACAACCTTAAAAACATTGATGTTAATATCCCGCTCGGCACCTTTACCTGCGTTACCGGCGTTTCGGGGAGCGGAAAGTCCTCGCTTGTAAACGATATTCTTTACAATGCCTTGGCCGGCACATTAAATCGCGCAAAGACAATACCGGGCAAATTTAAGAAGATCGAGGGCGTGGAAAATCTCGACAAGGTAATTAATATAGACCAAGCTCCGATAGGCAGAACACCGCGTTCCAACCCCGCGACATATACCGGTGTTTTCAACGACATTCGAGAGCTTTTTGCCTCTACCAAGGATGCCAAAATGCACGGCTACACCGCCGGACGATTTTCCTTTAATGTAAAGGGCGGCAGGTGCGAAGCCTGTCAGGGCGACGGTATTTTAAAGATAGAAATGCACTTCCTGCCCGATATTTATGTCCCCTGCGAGGTTTGCGGCGGCAGCCGTTACAATAAGGAGACCTTAAACGTAAAATATAAGGGGAAAAATATTCACGACGTTTTGGAGATGACGGTAGAGGAGGGGATGTACTTCTTCGAAAGCCTGCCGAGAATTTACAGAAAGCTGAAAACCCTTTACGATGTGGGGCTGGGCTACATCAAGATAGGGCAGCCCGCCACCACGCTTTCGGGCGGCGAGGCACAGCGTGTAAAGCTTGCGACCGAGCTTTCCAAGCGCAGCACCGGCAAGACGGTTTATATTCTTGATGAACCGACAACCGGACTTCACACCGCCGACGTTCACAAGCTGATTGAGGTTTTGCAGCGTTTTGTGGAGGCTGGCAACACCGTAATTGTAATTGAGCATAATCTTGACGTTATAAAAACCGCCGATTATATAATCGATTTAGGCCCCGAGGGCGGAAGCAGCGGCGGTACGGTTGTTTGCAGCGGAACTCCCGAAACGGTGGCAAAATGCAAAAAATCGTATACGGGACAATTCCTTAAAAAAATGCTTTAATTTACACATTATTCATCAAAACGGCCAATTTGTGATGTAAAATGTTTTTATAAGGCGGTGAGAGAGTGTTCGGATATATTAAAATAGACAAGCCCGAACTTAAGGTAAAGGAATACGAAGTTTATAAAGCGGTATACTGCTCCCTTTGTAAGGAGCTTGGTAAGTATTACGGCATTTTGGCAAGGCTGACTTTAAGCTATGACTTTACCTTTCTCGCACTTCTTAATATGTCGTTAAAAGACGGATGTCCCCATTTTGTGAAAAAGCGCTGCGCCTTCAACCCTTTAAAAAAATGCAGTTTTTGTAGGGACGGTGCTTTTTTGGATATGCCTTGCGCGGTCGCCATGATAATGCTTTACTACAAAATCTGTGATAATATCGCGGACGAAAAGGGCTTTAGGAAACTCGGATACATTCTTTTAAAACCGCTTTTTTCGAAAGCCCACAAAAAGGCCGCTCAAAAATATCCGCAGGTAGAAGGATATGTAAAGGATTACATTCAATCGCAATTAACGCTGGAAAAGGAAAACTGTCGGGATCTTGACCGTGTTGCTGATTGCACCGCTTCCGCTTTGGCGAAAATTTTCACGCTTTGCAGCGAGAGCGCAGAGCAAAAAAGGGTTCTTTCCCGCCTTGGCTACTGCATTGGAAGATACATATATCTTCTTGATGCTGCCTGCGATTTTGAAAAGGATGCAAAATCCGGCTCGTATAATGTTTTCAGATACGAAAATACGGATTTGAAGTCGGTAATCGAAAGGGTTAAGCCTCAGCTTTATTTTTGCATTAACGAGGCGGCAAAAGCCTTCGAACTGCTTGATATAAAGAAATATAAACCTATTTTGGGAAACATTATATATTTGGGTTTGGAAGAGACCCTGAAAAAGGAGTTAGCAATATGAAAGATCCCTATTCGGTATTGGGAGTAAGCAGAGATGCAACTGAAGAGGAAATAAAAAATGCATACAGGGAGCTTGCAAGAAAATACCACCCCGATAACTATGCCGGCAACCCGCTGTCTGACCTTGCGGCCGAAAAGATGAAGGAAATTAACGAGGCGTATGATGCCATCATAAACAACAAGCGGGGTAAAAAAAGCAGTTATTATGACGCGGGGTATTCGGGAAATTCCGCCGCGTCCTCCTTTCCCGAGGTGCGAGTCCTTATAAATCAGGGCAGGCTTGAACAGGCGCAGGAGGTTTTGGACGGGGTACCGCTTTCTTCAAGAAACGCCGAATGGTATTTCTTAAACGGCACCGTGCTTTACCGAAGGGGCTGGTTTGAGCAGGCATATGCAAGCTTTGCAAACGCATGCAGAATGGATCCTTCCAATCCCGAGTACAGAAACGCCCTTAACAATGCGCAAAGACAGTCGGGAGCGGGTTATAACCCGTACAGAAGTTATGGTACCGGAGGTAACTGCGATGCCTGCGATTTTTGCACAAGCCTTCTTTGCGCTGACTGCTGCTGCGAGTGTATGGGCGGCGACCTAATCCCGGGTTGTTAGTAAAAAAGATAACAAAACGGTGAACCGTAATGAAACAAAGCAATAAAATAACCCTTTCGGGGCTTATGGCTGCGCTTGCCTGCGTTTTTATGCTGCTTTCGTATTTTCCGTATCTGACATATGGAATACCGGCTCTTGCCGGACTTTTCATAATGGTAACGGTAATAGAAATAGACTGTAAATGGGCAGCAGGCGCTTACCTTACATCGGCTGTTTTGGTTTTTTTGTTTGCGGAACCCGAAAGCAAGCTGATGTATATAACCCTTTTGGGGTATTACCCGATAGTAAAGGCTTTGATTGAGCGCATAGATAAACCGCTTATAGAGTGGGTAATTAAAATTTCAATATTCAATGCGGCGGTTTTTTTGGTTTACTTTGTATTGGCCGGCCTTTTTTCCATATCTTTGGACGATTTAGGCAAACGGGGTAAATACGGCACCGCGCTGCTATTAGCACTCGGGAATGGGGCGTTTGTGCTTTACGATATTGCCCTTTCCCGTATTTCCGCCGTGTATATGGCAATGCTTCATAAAACTTTAAGAAAGTTTTTTAAGAACTGAATTTATTTGCGGCGTTCGCAGAATTTTTTATTATTTTTTTAACTGGTATATGCCTTTAATGCTGCAAAATTTACAAACAATAACACCGCCTTGAACAAAAACGTTCAAAGCGGTGTTTTTTGTTTTAAAGCCTTTTATTCTGTTCTTAGTGCCGTTACGGGATCCTTTTTGGCTGCAAGCTTTGACGGAATAAGTCCTGCAATCAGTGTAAGCAGCATGCTGATTATTACAAGGACAGTGGCTCCGTCAGCGGGGAACTGCGCCAAGCCGCCAATATCTGTAAAGTGCTTGATTATGGCATTTGTGGGTATTAACAGCAGCAGCGTTAACCCGATTCCCATAGCGCCCGACACAAATCCCAAAATAAGGGTTTCGGCGTTGAACACCCTTGAAATATCCCTCTTTGAGGCGCCCATGGCACGAAGTATGCCTATCTCCTTTGTTCTTTCAAGAACCGAAATATAGGTGATAATTCCAATCATTATTGATGAAACAACAAGCGAAATGCTTACAAAGGCTATCAGAATGTAGCTTATGGCATTAATTATTTTGGTAACCGATGATAAAATAAGCCCGATATAATCAGTATAGGTGATTTTCTCGCTTTCGGGTACTTTGCTGTTGTAGTTCTTTATATATTCGGCGATACTCTCTTTAGCCTCAAAATCCTTGGCGTAAATATTAATGAGCGAAGGCTTCGCAAGGTCGGAAACCCCCATAAGCTCGAGGTTTGATTCATATGTGTCCTCGGTTGACTGAGAGGACAAAGCCTTTTTAAATCTTTCGGTTATCTCTTCATCGCTCAAGCCCTGTTGCTTCATGCTTTGCATATAGGCTCCGAACTGCTGTTGCTGGTCGCCCGGCAGGGTCTTAATGTAGGCCATCAGTTGCTCGTAGTTCATGTTGTCAAAATTGTTCTCAAAGGGTCTGCCTGTAAAAATATTAATGTTCGGGTCAGCATTTTGCGCCTTTACAATCTCGCTTTGGTTGACTCGGTTTATAAGTGTCTCCATCAGCTCTTTTTTGTAGCCGATAAAACCGCTTACCTGGTTGCTTACGGCATCTTCCTGCGGGCGGATAATTCCCACAACCTTAATCTCCTCGGCATCCTGTAGTTTTGATTGTATGAAGAGTTCGTCCTTTGTCTTGTCTGCCCATGTGCCGTCGGGATTCTTTTCGAAATAATCACTGCTAATAAGAAGCTTGAACTTTAAATCCAATATTTCATCAAAGGTGTATGATGTTTCGGCGGTGGGTTTAATCTCTTCACCCTTTTTAACCTTTTCCACCATTTCCTTAAGCTCGTTTGTATCCTTAAGACCGAGTGAATAAAGCGCATAGTCGCTTATCTGGTTGTTCTTGTTGACTATCAGCACGACTTCGTTGTACTTTTCTGGCAGTTTTCCGGCAACAATTTCATAGTGCTTTTTAAGCTGTGCGGTATCGCTGAAAAGCTGGCGCCAAACTTCATTGTTGGTCGCGAAAGGACCCGACATATTACCGCTGCCGCCCGTATTATCGGCCATTGCGGATCGTATTATATTGAAAACCTGATTCGGATTAATGTGTTCACCGCTTTGCGTATATATATTAAGCGGGGTTGAGTAACCGTATTCGATTTCGCTGGCGTAGTTTTTTATTTCCGAATCCTTGTCAAGGTGGGCCTTAAACTTTTCAAGGTTGTTAGTAGATATGCCGTTCATCATTTTGGTCATCATTTCGGTCATGATGTTGTTGGAATAAATTTTTGTGTCGTCTGTAACCGTCTCGGACTTTTTCTTGCCCATAAGGTCGTTCGCAAGTCCGGTTATGTCAATGCCCGCCTCCTCAATTGTAATCGGGTAGCTTGTAAGGGTCTCCTCCTCGACACGGTTTATATAAGCGTTAACTCCGCTTGAAAGTGAGAGGATTAAAGCTATTCCGATAATTCCGATTGAACCCGCGAAGGAGGTTAAAAAGGTGCGGGTTTTCTTTGTTAAAAGATTGTTAAGCGACAGGGAAAGCGCGGTAAAAAAGGACATGGATGGGCGCTTGCCCGCTTTTTTTGCTTTTTCCTTGCCTTCTTCCGAAGTGTAGGGGGCGGAGTCGTCGATTATCTTGCCGTCAAGAAGCTTTACAATCCTTGTGGAGTACCTATTCGCAAGGTCGGGGTTGTGGGTTACCATTATAACCAGCCTGTCTTTTGCGATTTCCTTTAAAAGCTCCATTATCTGTAACGCGGTTTCGCTGTCAAGGGCTCCTGTCGGTTCGTCGGCCAGCAGAATATCCGGATTGTTCACAAGGGCGCGGGCTATGGCTACACGCTGCATCTGTCCGCCCGACATCTGATTGGGCTTTTTGCTTAACTGGTCGCCAAGCCCCACCTTTTTCAAAGCCTCGGCCGCCCTTTTTCTTCGCTCGGATTTCGAAACACCCGAAAGGGTAAGAGCAAGCTCCACGTTTGATAGTACCGACTGGTGCGGGATAAGGTTGTAGCTTTGAAAAATAAAGCCAATGGTGTGGTTGCGGTAATTGTCCCAGTCGGCATCGCGGTAAAGCTTGGTCGATTTGCCGTTGATTATAAGGTCACCGTCGGTATAGCGGTCAAGCCCGCCTATTATGTTAAGCAATGTGGTTTTGCCGCACCCGGAAGGTCCCAGAATCGATACAAATTCGTTTTCCCTGAACTCAATATCAATGCCGTTTAGCGCATGAACCGTAGAGTCAGACATTCTGTATTCCTTTTTAATATTTATAAGCTTTAGCATTAAAAACAGTTCCTTTCGCTTTGATTTTTAAATTATACAGGCAAAATGTATACAAATTGTGAATATATAAAAAAATTTGCTAAAATTTAGAGAAAGTGAT
>JBMNVM010000038.1:0-11018 GCA_050946805.1 Acutalibacteraceae bacterium
GTTGGCCTTGTCAACCGATATAATCTTGTTGGTGCCGCGCTTTTTGGCAAGATCGCAGGCGACCTTTACAATGCGGGCAATCTCCTTTTTTGAGTACCTTTCGGTGTCAAAGGCCTCCTCTCCGTCAGCTGTTCTGCCACGCTCGCCAAAATAAATTCCGCCCGTAAGCTCACGTACGATCATAATATCCATTTTGCCGCCGGTATCCTTTAAAGGGCAGGCGTCTTTTAGCGCGTCATAAAGCCTTGCGGGGCGAAGGTTGGCAAAAAGCTTTAAAGCTCCCCTTATGCCGAGAAGTCCCGCTTCGGGTCGCAGGTGTCCGGGCAGGGTATCCCATTTAGGGCCGCCTACGGCGCCCAGCAAAACGCTGTCGCTTTTCAAACACTCGTCAATGGTTTCCTGCGGCAGCGGCACGCCCGTAGCATCAATGGCGCAGCCGCCCATAAGTACCTTTTTATACTCGAAATTATGCCCGAACTTTTTGCCGACGGTATCCATAACCTTCAAGGCCTCCCGCACTATTTCGGGGCCTATGCCGTCGCCTTCTATAACAGCAATTTTAAAATCCATAAGTCCTCCTTAAATCTTCTTCTGCTCGATAGCATTAATAAGTCCGTTGGCGGCTATGATTTTCTGAATAAATTCGGGGAAGGGCTGCGCCTTGTATGTCTGATTTTTGGTTTTGTTTGTAATAATGCCCGTATCAAAGCAAACCTCCACAATGTCGCCGGCCTCGATATTATCGCTTGCTTCCTCACATTCCAAAATGGGAAGCCCTATATTTATGGCATTGCGGTAGAAAATGCGGGCAAATGTTTTTGCAATAACGCAGGAAACGCCCGACTCCTTTATGGCAATCGGAGCGTGCTCACGCGAGGAGCCGCAGCCGAAGTTTTTATCGGCCACTATTATATCGCCCTTTGAAACATTTTTTACAAAATCCTTGTCGATATCCTCCATACAGTGACTTGCTAATTCCTTCGGGTCGGAGGTGTTGAGATATCTTGCCGGAATGATAACATCGGTATCGACATTATCACCGTATTTGAATACTTTTCCGCATACTTTCATGGTCATTCCCCTTTCTTAAAGCTTATTCGGATCGGCAATTTTGCCCATTATAGCGCTTGCGGCGGCTACTGCAGGACTTGCAAGGTAAACCTCGCTTTTGACGTGTCCCATTCTGCCGACAAAGTTGCGGTTGGTGGTCGCCACGCAGCGCTCACCCTCGGCCAAAATGCCCATGTGTCCGCCAAGGCAGGGGCCGCAGGTGGGCGTAGATACGGCACAGCCGGCGTTTATGAAGATTTCAAGCAGACCCTCTTTCATGGCCTGCAGATATATTTTTTGGGTTGCCGGTATAATAATTGTGCGGCAGCCTTTGCTGACCTTCTTGCCCTTCAAAATCTTTGCGGCCATCCTTAAATCCTCAATTCGACCGTTGGTGCAGGAGCCTATTACCACCTGGTCAATCTTAACATCCCCAACCCCGTCAATCGTTCTTGTGTTTTCGGGCAGGTGGGGGAAGGCAACCGTAGATTTAATTTTTGATAAGTCGATTTTATAAACCTCGTCATACTCGGCATCCTCGTCCGCCTTGTATACGGTGTAGGGCTTTGTTGAATGCTCCTTAATATACGCAATAGTAGTGTCGTCTACCTCGAATATGCCGTTTTTAGCACCCGCTTCGATAGCCATATTCGCCATGCAAAGGCGGTCGTCCATTGAAAGGGAGGCAAGGCCGTCGCCTGTAAACTCCATTGACTTGTAAAGCGCGCCGTCAACACCTATCATGCCGATAATGTGCAAAATAACATCCTTACCCGAAACATAGGGGTTTAATTTTCCCGTAAGCTCAAACTTGATGGCTGAGGGCACTTTGAACCATGCCACGCCCTTTGCCATTCCGCAGGCCATATCGGTACTGCCGACACCGGTGGAAAATGCGCCCAGCGCCCCGTATGTACAGGTGTGAGAGTCGGCGCCGATTACCAAATCGCCCGCGGTAACAAGTCCCTTTTCGGGGAGTATCGCATGCTCAACACCCATCTCTCCTACATCGAAGAAGTTGGTAATGCTGCATTCGCAGGCAAATTCCCTTATAAACTTGCACTGCTCGGCGGCTTTGATATCCTTATTCGGTGTAAAATGGTCCATTACCAAAGCTACTTTATCCTTATCGAAAACACCGGAAATCTTTGTTTTTCTAAACTCTTTAATAGCCACCGGGCTTGTAATGTCGTTGCCGAGAACCATATCCACCTTGGCGACAATCAGCTCGCCCGCGCTGACCTTATCAACGCCGGCATGTGCCGCCAATATTTTTTGAGTCATTGTCATGCCCATAATCATTCTCCTTCATTCATTGTTAGCTTATATTCTATGGAATCCACAAGCGCCTGCCAAGAGGCCTCGATAATATCGCAGCTGACACCTATTGTAGCCCATGACCTCTCCCCATCGGTCGACTCGATTAAAACCCTTACCTTTGCCGCCGTGGCATCCTTCGGCTCCATTACCCTTACCTTGTAGTCGGTAAGCCTGACGTCTTTGAGTACCGGATAAAACTCTACCAAAGCCTTGCGCAGAGCCGAATCCAGCGCGTGCACGGGACCGTCTCCGTCGCTTGCGGTTACCGAAACCTTATCCCCTACGCGAAGCTTTATAACAGCGGTTGAGGGATAGGAGTCATTTTCTATCGGGTGCTCGCCGATTGTTTTATAGTTAATAAGCTCGAAAAACGGCTTATAAAGTCCCAGTTCTTTTCTGATTATCAGCTCAAAGCTCTGCTCGGCCGCCTCAAACTGGTAGCCTTGGTGTTCAAGCTCTTTAAGACGATCAATAACCTTTTGGGTCAAGGGTGAGTCCTTATCCACATCCGGCTTTACCGCTTGGATTTTCTTTAATATTGTGGCTCTGCCCGAAACCTCGCTCATTAAAAATCTTCTTTGATTGCCTACTGTTTCGGGCTTTATATGCTCAAAGGAGCGGGAAAGCTTTGACACGCCGTCAATATGCATGCCGCCTTTGTGCGCAAAGGCGCTGCCGCCGACATAGGGCTTCGAGTTTGAAAGCGGAATGTTGGCAACCTCGCATATCTTGATTGCCGTGCTGGTAAGATTGTGCATATTTTCGTCCGGTATTAGTTTGTAATCCCGTTTTATTTGCAGATTCGGGATTATTGTGCTTAAATTCGCGTTGCCCGTTCTCTCTCCAAAGCCGACATAGGTACCCTGAATATGCTCACAGCCGGCGAAAACCGCCGCCATGGTCGAAGCTACCGCAAGCCCCGAGTCGTTATGACAATGTATTCCAAGCTTTACGTTCGGTATATGCTCCTTTACAACCTTTACAATCTCGCTTATCTCGTCGGGGAAGGTGGAGCCGTTTGTATCACATAGGCAAAGAACATCGGCCTTCGCATCAGCCGCCGCCTTAAGGGCTTTGAGGGCATACTCGCTGTTTTCCTTGTAGCCGTCGAAGAAATGCTCGGCATCGAAAATTACCTCTTTTCCCAGATCCTTTAAATACTTAACGGTATCATAGATCATTGAAAGGTTTTCTTCCAAGGTGGTCTTTAAAATTTCGGTAACATGCAGATCCCAGCTTTTGCCGAAAACGCTGACCGTTTTGGTGCCCGCGTTTGCAAGGCTTTGCAAATGCGCATCCTCTTCCGGCTTAATGCCGCGCCTTCTGGTCGAGCCAAAGGCGCATATGGCGGCATTCTTAAGCTCCAGCTTTTTAACCCTTTCAAAAAATTCTATATCTTTAGGGTTGGAGGCGGGATTTCCGGCCTCGATATACTTGACACCCAGCCGGTCAAGATATTTTACTATTTTAAGTTTATCCTCCACCGTAAAGGCGATTCCCTCACCCTGTGCGCCGTCCCGCAGGGTGGAATCTAAAACATCTATATATTTCATGAGCCCCTCCTAATCGGTTATTTTGCTTATAGCCGTCAAGTAAGCCAAAATACTTGATTTGATAATGTCGGTGCTAAGTCCCTTTCCGATAACATTTTTATCCTTGCCGGCAACCTTTACAATAACCTCGCCAAGGGCATCCTCGCCCTCGCCGACCGAGCGTATGGTATAATCCAAAAGCTCGTAATTTTGGCCGAGTGCCTTGTTGATGGCCTTGAACAAGGCATCTATCGGGCCGTCTCCATCGCTTGAAGCCGAGAGCATGGTGTCCCGCTTCTTGATGGTTATATTTGCCGTTGAGGTAATATCCTGTCCGGTATTTACCGTAAAGTTGACAAGGTTGATACTCTGTTCAAAATCAATATTCTTGCTTGATGCCAGCGCTTCGATATCGTCATCGCTGACCGTTTTCTTTTTGTCGGCAAGCTCTTTAAACTGGACAAATACCTGCTCCAGCTCTTCCTTTGTCAGGTTGTAGCCGAGCTCTTTTAACCGATCAGCCAAAGCGTGCTTGCCGCTGTGCTTTCCAAGCACCATTTTATTTTTCAAAAGACCTATATCCTCAGGTTTCATAATTTCATAGGTAGACCTCTCGGCCAAAACGCCGTGCTGGTGAATACCCGCCTCATGTGCGAAGGCGTTCGCCCCCACAATTGCTTTATTCGGCGCTACGGATATGCCTATAATATCGCTTAAAAGCTTGCTGGTTCTGTAAATCTGGGTCGTATCCACATTGAATACGGCATCGAAAAAGGCTTTGCGGGTGTGCAGGGCCATGACAATCTCCTCAAGCGAGGCATTCCCTGCCCGCTCGCCAATGCCATTTACGGTACATTCGACCTGAGTGGCGCCCGCCTTAACTGCGGCAAGGCTGTTTGCTACCGCCATGCCTAAATCGTTATGGCAATGCACCGATACATCGACCTTTTCAATACCCTTAATATTTTTCATAAGATAATCAATTCGCTCGAACATTTCATCGGGCACCGAATAGCCGACTGTATCGGGAATATTAATAACCGTGGCACCCGCATCAATTACCCCCTGCATTACCTTTAACAAAAATTCGGGCTCGCTTCTGGTTGCATCCTCGGCCGAAAACTCTATATCAGAGCAGAATTTTTTAGCGTATTTTACCGCGGCAACCGCCGATTCGTAAACCTCATCCGGAGTCATTTCAAGCTTATACTTCATATGCACCGGACTGGTCGCCAAGAATACGTGAATTCTCGGCGAAACCGCGTCTTTTACGGCATTATAGGCCGCGTCTATATCCGCCTCTCTTGCCCTGGCAAGTGATGCCACCTTGCAGTCCTTTATAAGCTTTGCCACGGCCGATACCGATTCAAAATCCCCGGGGGAACTGATGGCGAAGCCGGCCTCGATAATATCGACCTTTAATTTTTCAAGCTGCTTTGCGAGCTTCAGTTTTTCATGCAGGTTCATACTGCAGCCGGGGGACTGCTCGCCGTCGCGCAAAGATGTATCAAAAATCTTAATTGTTTTAGACATTGCAATTACCCTTTCCAAACATAAATAATTTATGTTGCAGTGCCGTACCGCCTAAAAAAGCCGTTTTTTGAGTATAAAAACCCAAGCCGATTAAAAAAAGCATTAAAACCGGCCTGAATTTTGAATATTAAAATTTTAAAGTACGGCTTTTGTCATCACTCTAAAATGGCGCCCGTATTTGCGGACTTAACCATTTTAGCATATCTTTTAAGGTACCCGTCCGTAATCTTGGGTCCCTTGATCTTCATTGTCTGCTTGCGCTTTTCAATTTCTTCATCACTGACTTTGAGGTTTATTGAATAAGCGTTTATATCAATTTCGATAATATCCCCGTCACATACATAAGCAATCATGCCGCCGCTTGCCGCTTCGGGGGAAACGTGGCCGATCGCCGCGCCCCTTGTAGCTCCTGAAAACCTTCCGTCGGTTATAAGGGCGACCGAGGAATCAAGCCCCATACCCGCAAGCGCCGAAGTGGGGGATAGCATTTCCCTCATTCCCGGGCCGCCCTTTGGGCCTTCATACCGGATGACCACAACATCGCCGGGTTTGATTTTGCCCGAAAGTATCGCCTCTATCGACTCATCCTCCGAATCGAAAACCCGGGCAGTACAGGAAACCTTGAACATTTTAGGGTCAACCGCGGATCTTTTAACCACGCAGCCATCGGGTGCCAAATTGCCGTACAGGACAGCAAGCCCGCCTGTTTTGGAGTACGGCTCCTCTACGGTGCGGATTACAGTCTTATCAAGAATTTCCGCATTCTCTATATTCTCCCATACCGTTTTTTGTGTAACGGTTAGAAGGTCGGTATGTAAAAGATTCAGCTTACAAAGCTCCTTCATTACGGCACCAACACCGCCCGCGAAGTGCAGATCCTCAATAAAGTGGTTGCCGGCAGGCGCCAGCTTGCAAAGGTTCGGGGTCTTTTCGCTGATTTCGTTTACCTTTTTTAAGTCTATTTTAATCCCGACCTCGTTGGCAATAGCCGGCAGGTGAAGTATACTGTTGGTGCTGCAGCCAAGCGCCATATCAACGCATATAGCGTTTTTAAAGGCCTTTTCGGTCATAATGTCGCGGGGTCGTATATTCGCCCTGTAAAGCTCCATTACCGCCTCGCCTGCCTTTTTCGCCAAGGCTATGCGTTCGCCGAAAACGGCCGGTATTGTTCCGTTTTTAGGCAGAGCCATGCCTAAAACCTCGCTTAGGCAGTTCATGCTGTTTGCCGTAAACATTCCCGAGCAGGAGCCGCAGCTCGGGCAGCAGGTTTTTTCAATCTCGTAAAGCTCTTCTTCGGTCATGGTGCCGTTTGAATAGGCTCCAACCGCCTCAAACGCTGTTGTCAGGCTGGTTCTGGTTCTTTTGTTGCCGCCCGCAAGCATAGCGCCGCCCGATATGATAATGCTTGGAATATTAAGCCTTCCAGCCGCCATAAGCATACCCGGTACCACCTTGTCGCAGTTGGCAACGAGTACCAGTCCGTCCAACGCGTGGGCTTTTGCCATAATCTCTATACTGTCGGCAATAATCTCCCTTGAAGCCAGCGAATAGTGCATTCCCTCATGCCCCATGGCAATACCGTCGCAAACCGCGATTGATGGAAAAGTAAGCGCCGTTCCGCCGTTTGCATGAATACCGTCGCGCACGGCGTTTACAATGGTATCAAGATGAAAGTGGCCGGGGACAATGTCATTTTGCGAATTGACAACACCTATAAGCGGCTTGTTTATTTGCTCGTATGTATATCCCATGGCGTAAAAGAGTGAGCGGTTCGGCGCTCTCCTCTCGCCTTTTACTGCGTTATCACTGTGTTTTGCCATTTTATCACCTAATCCTTATTAATAGGATGATTATAAATAGTTGTTTTAAAACCTTTCTTCTTGCCTTAATATTAAAATCCCGTCAAACCGTTCCTTGCTAAAACACAGCTCAAAAACTATATTACTTTTTAAGCCAGCTCATCAAAGATCTTAATTCCTTGCCGACCTTTTCGATCAAGGTTTCGGACTCGATTCTTCTCTTGGCAAGGAAGCTCGGACGACCGACCTGATTTTCCAAAATCCATTTGCGTGCGAATTCGCCCTCTTGGATTTCCTTTAGTACCTTCTTCATTTCTTTTCTGGTTTCTTCGGTTATAATACGCTTTCCGGTCTCGTAGTCGCCGAATTCGGCGGTATCGCTTATCGAATAGCGCATATATTCAAAACCGCCACTGTTGATAAGGTCAACAATAAGCTTCATTTCGTGGCAGCACTCAAAATAAGCGCTTTCGGGCTGATAACCGGCCTCAACCAGTGTTTCAAAGCCTGCCTTCATAAGCTCGGTTACGCCGCCGCAAAGTACCGCCTGCTCACCAAAGAGGTCGGTTTCGGTCTCCTCCTTAAAGGTGGTTTCAAGCACTCCGGCTCTGGCGCCGCCGATACCCAAAGCGTAGGCCAGCGCATAGTTTTTCGCGTTGCCTGTGGCATCCTGATAAACAGCTACCAGACAGGGAACGCCCTTGCCCTCTACAAACTGGCTTCTTACGGTGTGTCCGGGGCCTTTGGGGGCTACCATCCACACGTCAACATCCTTCGGGGGGACAATCTGGTTATAGTGGATGTTAAAGCCGTGCGCAAAGACAAGTGATTTGCCGGCGGTCAGGTTTTCCTTAATTTCCTCTTCATACAGTTTTTTCTGCTTTTCGTCGTTAATAAGGATTACTATAATGTCGGCCGCTTTCGCCGCATCACCGGCGCACATAACCTTAAGACCGTCTTTTTCGGCTTTTTCCCAAGATTTGCTCCCGTTATACAGTCCTACAACAACATCAACGCCGCTCTCGTGAAGGTTTAGCGCGTGAGCATGACCCTGCGAGCCGTAGCCGATAACAGCTACCGTCTTACCCTTCAGATAATCCAAATTACAATCCTTTTCATAATACATTTTTGCCATGATATTATTCCTCCTCGTCGTTTTCGTGTGAATATATGTTTAATTCGCCTCTTTCAAGGCCTGTAATACCTGTGCGCGCCATTTCAACAATGCCGAACGGTTCTACCATTGAAACAAACGCCTTAAGCTTTTCATTGTCGCCCGTAATTTCCAGTATCATATTCTGGGCCGAAATATCAACCACCCTGGCTCTGAAAATATTGGTTATTTCAACCACCTGCGGGCGGGTGGTTATATCGGCTTTAACCTTTACAAGCAAAATTTCCCTGTAAATGCTTTTATTACTTTTCAGTTCGGTTATCTTAATAACCTCCTGAAGCTTTGAAAGCTGTTTTTTTATCTGTTCAAGGACATATTCGTCGCCGAACAGCTCAATGGTCATTCTTGAAATGCTCGGGTTTTCGGTCTCGCCCACCGTAAGGGATGTAATGTTATACCCGCGGCGGGAAAACAGTCCCGCAACCCTTGAAAGCACTCCGGAATGGTTGTTTACAAGAACCGATAACACATATTTTCTTTCCATATCATCACTGCCTTTCGGATACAATCGGATTATACCTAAACTAAAAACCTTTTACTAAATCCGGATAAGCCAATAATCAATCCTTAATATCCATCATAATGTTTTCGTAATCATCGCCCGCCGCTATCATGGGCAGTACATTTTGGTCTTGATTTATTACGCAGTTAATAACGCAGGGTCTGCGCTTACTTATAGCTTCGGTCAAAACCGGATATATATCGCTTTCGGTTCTTATGGTATACGCATCCGCCTTAAAGGCCTTTGCCAAGGCTTCATAATCGGTCGGACGGTTAAGGGTTGTGTATGAAAACCTTTTGCCGTAGAATATCTTCTGCCACTGGCGAACCATGCCAAGCACGTTGTTGTTCATAAGCAGTATAATTACCGGAAGGTCGTAGGAAACCGCGGTGGCAAGCTCGTTCATGTTCATGTGGAAGCAGCCGTCTCCCGCCACGTTTACGCAAACCTTTCCGGTCGCGGCAGCGGCGCCTATGGCGGCTCCGAAGCCGTAGCCCATGGTGCCAAGCCCGCCTGAGGTTAAAAACATTCCAGGCTTGCTTATCTTACAGTACTGCGCTGCCCAAATCTGGTTCTGGCCGACCTCGGTTGTGATAATCACGTCATCCTTACCGATTTCTGACAAGGCTTCCATTATGGATTTCGGCAATACCCATTCGTCCTTTTTAGCTTTTACGGGATATTCTTTCTTCCAAGCGGCTACCTGTTCAATCCATTCGGGATTTTTCTTTGCCTCAACAAGTGGGAGAAGCTCTTTTAAGACAACCTCCACATCGCCTATGATATGGTAATCCGCCGCAACGTTTTTGTTGATTTCGGCAGGGTCAATATCAATGTGCAAAATTTCCGCGTTTTTGGCAAAACCTTTCGGGTTTGTGGCCACCCTGTCTGAAAAACGGGTGCCGATTGCTATCAGCAAATCGCACTTATCAACGCACAGCGCGGAGGTTTTGGTGCCATGCATTCCCACCATGCCGGTAAATTTTTCGTCCTCCGGTGGGAAGGCGCCTATGCCCATCATGCTAAGACCTACAGGAGCGTCAATTTTGTCCGCAAACTCTTTAAGCAGCCGGTCTGCCCCCGCGGCCAAAACCCCGCCGCCTGCGAATATATACGGCTTTTTGGCTTTATTTACAGCCTTCGCCGCTTTTTCCAAAGCGCTTTTTGAAAGCTTGGTGTTTTTTTGCGATTTTTCCGGCACTGCCCTTTCATATTCGCAAAGATTTGCCGTTACGTCTTTCGGAATATCTATCAAAACAGGTCCGGGTCTTCCGCTTCTCGCAATATAAAAGGCCTTTCTTACCGTATCGGCAAGCTCCTCAACCCTTTTGACGATAAAGTTGTGTTTTGTTATGGGCATTGTAATGCCGGTTATGTCAACCTCCTGAAAGGAGTCCTTACCAAGCAGGTTTACACCGACATTTCCCGTAATTGCAACCATTGGTATGCTGTCCATATAAGCGGTGGCAATACCGGTTACCAAATTGGTGGCTCCCGGGCCGCTTGTGGCTATGCATACACCTGTTTTTCCGCTTGCTCTGGAATATCCGTCAGCCGCGTGAGCCGCAGCCTGTTCATGACAAGTAAGGTAATGCTTAATCTTGTCTTGATAAAGGTATAGTTCGTCATAAATATTTAGGACTGCACCACCCGGATAACCAAATACCGTATCTACGCCCTGTTCCAGTAAACATTCTACCAGAATTTTGGCACCTCTTATTTTCAAAATTAAGCATCTCCTTTCGCAAAAAACTTGAAATAATAGATATAAAAAAACGCCTCTTTGTAAAGATACAAAGAGACGAAAGATAACTTCCGTGGTACCACTCTTTTTGGCATAACAATGCCCACTCATTACGCTTTGTAAGCACATCTGTAACGGGAATACCCGAGGTTAACTACTAAGCATAGCCGTTCGCAAACCCGGCTCGAGGAGGAGCAAAATAATTGCGGCGTATTGCCTTGCACCAACCGGCAACTCTCTTATCGCTTAACAATAATTTTTTATTTCCTGTCATCGCCTTTTTTCTTTATGGATTTTTGTGATTTTAAGGAATTATACTAAAACAATAGGATTTTGTCAAGCATTATTTTTAAAAATTTTAAAT